>CAYMGR010000026.1:5504-17320 GCA_964389985.1 uncultured Saprospiraceae bacterium | reverse complement strand
CCCCATATTCAAATAAAACATCAACGATTGACTTTAATTTTTGATGTTCAGTCGATTCAATTGCGATAATTACTTCTTCAATTTTATTTTCATCCAATACTGTTCGAATGTCTTTTAAGCCTCCAACTTGCGGCAAAAATTGAATCAATTCATTTCCTCTTCCACCGTTGGAATGAATAAAACCAACAAATTTATGCCCCAGACTATACTTCAGCGAAGAAATATCTTTATACAGTTTTACTGCCTTTTGATCACCTCCTATGATTAAGGTATTGAACCCAACAATACCCTGTTTTAGGCGATTACTCACATAAGACAGGAAAATCATTCGAAATACTATGATCAGCCCAAAATGGTAGATAAAATAAATAGACAAGGCACTAAAATACCGGTTTTCAAAATTGATTTCTTCATTGGACAAGAGTACAAAAAACACCAATAAACTTCCCAGCACGGTCAAGAGCAGTGTTCGTGAAAATACAGACCATCTGGACAATCGATAAACGTCTTTATACTGTTCGGCCATTAAATAGAGCAGAAACCATGAAAATGGAACGATCAGCATTCCTCCCCGATAAATATGATCAAATATTTCTGATTCGTTTCCTACAAAAAAATGGTGTGATCGTAAATATTGAATAAATAAATACCAAGCCAGCAAAGACAATAAAAAATCACCGATAACATAAATGATATTTTCCTTTCTTCTAAACATAGATCTAGCGATGGATGACTTTTATATTATCAATAAATATTTGTTGGCTTGCTTTTGAACTATCCCTAATAAAATCTGCTGCAAGGGCAAGGTGATAATAATTTGAATTGGAATTATTAATAATTTCTCTGAAATCGAAATAAATTTTGGTCCATTCTTTTTTGGGAAGGATTCCAGCACGGATTAAATTATCCTGACCCAAAATTCCATTATATCCAATAAATCCAATTGAAAAAGGGATGTCGGCTTTATAATTTAATTCCAGGATAATAGGATCTCCACTTGGTGGAATTTGCTGATCCAAAATATATTCCGCAGAAATACTTGGATGTTCTTTTGTCAGACTGATTGCACCGGAATGAGTCCCTTCAAATTCTTCTCCGGCTGCAGTCAACAGGATTTTAGTTTCAGGATCTTTGTCGCGGTCAATGTTAAAAAAATGAATTCCATCAAAATCTTCAATTACTGAGAATTTCAATCCTTCCTGATAAGAGGTAACCGGCTGGATGGTATCTGTTATCCTGGGATCCAATTGTATGGATCGTTGAAACGGATTTAACAACTTATATTGAAACGCATTAGTCACCCTGCCATCTTGACGATAACCAGGCAATAAAAGCACTTCATTTAAACCAGATTCTAATACAGGAATCCAGCACGGCAACTCATACGCGCCATAATATGCATTATTAACATAGATCCAAACGTCGGTCAGTTTTTGGCTTGAGCTTCCTTCACCTGCACGAGTTGTAAATTCAAACGGTTTAATGTAGAGATAGGCCGGAATCTTTTCATCTTCCCGATCACAGGAGCAAAATAAACACAGGAGCAAGAAAACTTGCTTGCTTCGTTTGAGCTTCATTGGTTCGATTCGATTTGCTTCGTTATAGCATCCACTAAAGCCAAGGCCTGGATTCCTTCATCCAGATTGACTTCAGGGATTGTATCTGTAACGATACTTTTGTAAAAAGATTTTAATTCTTCTGCAATTGCATTGACCGTTTTAATTTCAGGGTTTACCAGGGAGATAAATTTTTGACCTTTATGGGTTTCTATTTCAAGTGTATTCTCTTGATAATCATCTAATAAGCGTATAACCTGGGCTTCCTTTTCCAGCAAGTCAATGCTGATATAAGCATCTTCCTGAAAAATTCTGATTTTACGCATTTGTTTCATAGAAATCCGGCTTGCTGTTACATTACAGACCAGGCCATTTTCAAATTCAATACGGGCATTGCAGATATCGGGCAATGGACTAACCAACGAGACCCCATTTGCCTTTATGTCTTTAACCTCGCTTTTTGCCATTAAACAAATCAAATCCAAATCGTGTATCATAATATCATGGACCACGGAAACATCACGCCCTCTCGGATTAAAACTCGATAAACGATGTGCTTCAATGAATTTAGGCTGTTTTATAAATGGCCTGATGGCTGCAAAACTTGGATTAAAACGTTCGACATGGCCAATTTGTATCTTTACCGGATGCGTTTGTAAGATGGATTTAAGTTGCAAAGCTTGTTCCAGAGTGCTCGTAACCGGTTTCTCAATAAAGCAATGTTTATTCTGGCTTATAGCATATTGAGCTAATTCAAAATGCGAACTGGTGGAACTAACTATATCCAGCGCATCACAATCATTTACCAAGTCCTCAACATGAGAAAATGCTTTTAGTCCATATTCCAGGGCCACGCTGTCTCGTGTTTCGCTCGCGACATCATAAAATCCGATAAAATCAAAATCCGGATTTTCCTGAATACACTTAATATGAATTTTACCGAGATGGCCTGCCCCAATCAGTCCAATTTTTAACTTGTTCATCTTTAATAAATCTGCATACGGATTAGTAATAGAAGTCCAAGCACAATTACAATCACCGCAATAAAAATCATTCCAGTCAACAGCATGTGCTTTCTAAATTGATCCAACAAACCAGTGGATTCGGGATAATTAGATTTCACCTGTTCCCATTTTTGATCTTTAAATAAGTCCATAAATTGAAATTGAATTCTATTTTGGACGAGTTGCCTATACATTCCAAAGGTCTTAACCCTGATGTATATATTAAAAAAAACAAAAATTAAAAAAATACAAATGGCATATACAAACGTCATACAGATTGAATTAAACGATTAATACGAGTGCGTTGAAATAAACAAATTAATGGAGCCCTTTAATTAAAGTTTCAGCTTGTTGAAGTGCTTTGTCGAGGCCTTCTTTTTTCTTACCCCCTGCGGTTGCAAAAAAAGCCTGTCCACCACCGCCTCCTTCGATCAAGCTTGCAGTATCTTTTATTAATTGCGAGGCACTGATCTCTTTAGTGATCGATTCACTTACATAACACATCAGTTGGGGTTTGTCTTTTTCAATAAAGCCGAAAAACAAAATAGCCGGTTCCCGTTCCTGACCCATTTGATACATTAAATTTTTAATCAATTTAGAATCATCTAAAGGGATTTTCAGAACCAAATAATACCGTCCGTTTACTTGTTTCATCGATTCAATAAAGCCCTGCTTTAAACTTTGGGCCTGAATTTCCTTTAACTCTTGAATTTGCTTTTCCAAAGACTTATTTTCATCCAATAAATTTTGGATGCTTTCAGTCAAATCTTTTGGATTTTTCAGAAGCTGTCGCAATTGGTCCAATGTTTTAAATTGCTGATTGATTAATTCTTCTGCCTTCCAGGCTGAAACAGCCTCAATCCGTCGAATCCCGGCAGCAATTGCAGATTCAGAAATAATTTTAAAATAACCTATCTGACCTGTAGATTCCACATGACAGCCCCCACATAATTCGATAGAGTAAGAAGGATCAAATGTGATCATACGGACATGCTCTCCATATTTTTCACCAAAAAGCATCATGGCTCCTGCTTTTTGTGCTTCATCAATGGGAACCTGCCTTCGTTCTTCACGAATTACATTTTCCCGTATTTTTTCATTGACTAATTGTTCTACTCTCTGAATTTGCTCTGGTTCCATTTTTTGAAAATGGCTAAAATCAAATCGAAAATAATCGTCTTTCACTAAAGATCCTTTTTGTTGCACATGTTTACCGAGTACACTTCTTAATGCGGCATGCAAAAGATGGGTTGCGCTGTGATTATTTTCAATTAATTTTCGTCGATAGGCATTCACTTTTAGCTGAACATGACTTTCTAATTTGCTTGGTAAGGAATTCGTCAGATGAATGATTAAATCATTTTCTCTTACCGTATCTATAATTTCAATGAGTTCCCCCTCAAAATCGGCGATTCCAGTGTCTCCAACCTGACCGCCACCTTCCGGATAAAAAGGACTTAAATCAAAAACCAATTGGTATAATGTGGAAGATTTGGCGATCACTTTTCGCCAACGCAGGAGTTTACTTTGATTGGTTTCCAAGGTATCATAGCCTACAAATTTGACCGACCCATTCGCCAGAATATTCCAATCAGAATACTCTTTTTTTGCATCTGATCTGGAACGTTCTTTTTGAAGGCTCATGGCTTCATGGAAGCCTTCAACATCTACTGTCCAATGGTTCTCTCTTGCAATTAATTGTGTTAAGTCAAATGGAAAACCATAGGTATCATATAATTCAAATGCCAGTTTACCATCCAGTTCTTTTCGATTGGGATCGAGTGCTTCCAGTTTACGCAAACCGTCTTCCAATGTTTTTAAAAATGCAGTTTCTTCTTCCCGAATCACCTTTGCAATAAAGTCCTTTTGTAATTCGAGCTCTGGAAAAACAGCTGCCATATTTTCAGAAAGAACCGGCAGTAATTTATAAAGGAATGCTTCTTTTAAATTTAGAAAAGAATAAGCATAGCGTACCGCCCGACGAAGGATTCTGCGAATGACATACCCGGGACCCGTATTCGACGGAATAGCACCATCCGCAATGGCAAATGCAATGGCACGAATGTGATCTGCCATAACGCGCATAGCCAGATCTGTTTTAGCATCAGCTGCATAGGATGCTCCATAAAGAATCTTTGTGTGAGCTGAAATAAAGTCAATCAGGGGTTTAAAGATGTCTGTATCATAACTGGATGTCTTGTTTTGAAGTACCATACTGATCCGTTCGAATCCCATGCCGGTATCAATATGCTTTGCCGGCAATTCTTCTAAAGATCCATCCGCTTTCCGATTAAACTGGATAAAAACCAAATTCCAGATTTCCATGACTTCGGGTGTTCCCGCATTCACCAAAGAAGCACCTTCTTTTAATTTTTTTTGATCCTCGGATCGTAAATCCACATGAATTTCAGAACAAGGGCCACAAGGACCCGTATCCCCCATTTCCCAAAAATTATCTTTTTTACCAAAAAATAAGATGCGCTCTTCAGCAATCCATTTTTTCCAGAAGTTTACCGCTTCTAAATCTTGTTTTAAACCTTCCTTTTCATCCCCCCCAAAGACAGAAACGTATAAATTTTCTTTGGGGATTTTATATTCTTCTGTCAATAGTTTCCAGGCAAATTCAATGGCTTCTTCTTTAAAGTAATCTCCAAAAGACCAGTTTCCCAACATTTCAAACATGGTATGATGGTATCCATCCGTACCTACTTCTTCCAGATCATTGTGTTTCCCGCTGACCCTCAGGCATTTCTGCGTGTCGGCGATTCTTTTATGTGTTGCGGCTTGATTCCCCAAAAAGTAATCTTTAAATGGGTTCATTCCTGCATTTGTAAACATAAGAGTTGGATCATTTTTTACAACGATCGGAGCTGAAGGAACAATTTTGTGTTGTTGTTTTTCAAAAAAACTTAAAAAAGCATGACGTATGGTCTTCGAATTCATTATAAATTAAAATAAAATTTAATGTTTATATATCTGTAATATAAGTTAATACAAAATAATATTCTCTATATATTATTTTTATTCCTATGAAAAAATGGTTTTCTAAGAAATTTCCTTACTTTTGTAATTATCAAACAAAGCGAGCGTACATCGGATCGCAAATTTAGTATTTTTTAACGCTTAGTATTTGAAGAGATCTGAAAAATACGTATACAACCCTCAAACCCTTCAGTTTGAGAAACTTAAGTTAACTCATAAGTCCTATGTGTTTAGGATTGTTGGCTTTGTTTCTGCCGTAATTTTAACTACTTTTTTCTTCTATTTCCTTACCTCTGAGTTTTTCCCCTCTCCCAGAGAAAAAGCTTTAAAGAAAGAGCTGAGTCAGATTGAGTATCAAATGCTTATGATGAAGGACCAGGTCCAAATCATGGACAAGGTGTTGGATAATATTCAAAATCGTGATGCCAAGGTCCACCGGGTATTATTTGGCATGGATCCTATTGATCGGGATCTTTGGGAAGGTGGTGTAGGAGGCCATGATCCAAATTCTGGTTTACAGGGTTTAAAATATGCTGGAACTACTATTCGGGAGACAAAAAGCTATATCGATAAATTAGAACGACAAATCTATTTGCAATCAAAGTCCCTGGACACGTTAGAAAAAGCAGCAAAAGCTAAGGAAGATCTGCTCCAAAGTATTCCTTCTATTAAGCCGGTAAGAGTGGATAAATTAAATCGCGGAATGTCCCAAATGTCTGGATTCGGGATCCGACTCCACCCCATTCATAAAATTAATAAGATGCATGAAGGAATAGATTTTGCTGCTCCTTCAGGCACCGCCATCCAAGCAACTGGAAATGGTCGAATCGTAAAATCTGAAACCAAGTCTTCCGGATATGGTCGTTATGTAATAATTGATCATGGAAACGGCTATCAAACACTTTATGCGCATATGAAGGAAATTAAAGTGCGCGTAGGTGAAAAAGTCAAGAAAGGACAACAAATTGGCCTAATTGGAAGTACAGGTACCTCAACAGCACCTCATTGTCATTATGAAGTTCGCAAAGATGGCAAACCGATCAATCCAGTCCATTTTTGTATGGATGATTTAACACCAAAAGAATATCAGGAAATGGTCAATTTGGCCTCTGCAGCCAACCAGTCTTTTGACTAATTTTATATTTATTTTTTTTTTAATACTCCTTGACTTATTCCTAGCCATTTACGTATAGGAATAAAAGACAGCTGGTCGATACATATCAATTGATAAAAAACAAAAATCTTCGATTATGTTTACAAAACACCTCAGCTACTGTTATTTCATGTTTGGTTTCCTATGCTGTTTATATCAACCATTCTATTCCAATAAAACTTTAAGGGTCGATTCACTTCCCTCCTATTTACCCGACACCTTACCGCTCACCCAATTGGGAATCAATCAATGGAAAAATTTTACGGGTGGTTTATATCCCAATGGCCAAAATGAACGGCCTCACATTCATGATGACAAAGGAATGCTCATTGCTAAAACAATTCAAGGTTTAGACACTACTGGTAATTTAGATGCAATCAATGGGAAAATCGTTTTGCTTTCCATTGGTATGTCGAATGCCACGCAAGAATTTTCCGTATTTAAAATAATGGCCGACAGCTTTAGATCCAAGAATCCCAAATTAACAATAGTAGATGGTGCTCAAGGTGGGCAAACTGCTTCAGTGATTAAGGATCCTAAAGCAAATTTTTGGACAGTCGTGACTCAACGATTAACACAGCAAAAACTGACTGCACAACAAGTACAAGTAGTCTGGTTAAAAGAAGCGAATGGAAATCCAACAGCTGCATTTCCTAAACATGCACAAGACTTAAAAAATGATTTAAAACTGATTGTACAAATTCTACAGCAAAAATTTCCAAATCTAAAATCAGTTTATCTATCCAGTCGAATCTATGGGGGTTATGCCAATACTCCATTAAATCCGGAACCTTATGCCTATGAATCTGGATTTTCTGTTAAATGGCTGATCGAAGAACAGTTATCCGGTGATACCAGTTTGCGGTTTGAAGGACTCGATCCCCGTTCTGCCTGGTTGTCCTGGGGTCCATATTTGTGGGCTCAAGGATTGAATCCAAGAACGGACGGTCTGTTTTGGTCACCCGCTGATTTTGGAACGGATGGGACCCATCCATCTAATGCAGGAAGATTGAAAGTGGCTACACAATTATTCAATTTTTTTTCAACTGACAGCACGACGATTCCCTGGTTTTTAAAATCAACCATTACCAATGCAACTAATTTTAATCCCATTACAAATTCTAACATTGAATGGTTGAATAGCGCACCCAATCCCTGTCAAAATTCAACAACCATAAGCTGGAAAATTAATTCAAAAACACAGACCCAACTGATTTTGTTAAATTCAACCGGGCAAGCAATGGAAATACTTGTGGACAAAGAATTAAATTCAGGAATTCATCATTGTTTATTAAATACAGAACCACTACATCCAGGAATTTATTTTGCAAAAATTAATCAGAAAAATGATTCGAAAATCTTCAAAATAATTAAAGAATAAATCCTGATATTTTGATTGCCAAGCGATTCGACGTTGTCGAATTTTATAATGAATTTAAATAAGAATATGTACATTTGGATTTGATTCAACCAACAAATCGATTTACGAAGTGTACGACTTAAATAAGTATTTTAAATGCATCGTGCTTATTTTAAGTAGTTGCTGCCTTTCTATTCAAAAGCTGTCCTCCATAAACGTGGACAGTCTTAAACAATTACTCAACCAACATCAAATTCTATCTGATCGGTACGAAACCTATTCAAGGATAGCCGATTTCTATTTGTTTTCAGGAGGAATAGACAGTCACCGGGTGTATGCTACAAAAATGTTAGAACTTGGACTTTCATCAAAACAAGATACCCTGGTCGGTAGAGCATACATCAATTTATCACTAAATTTTAAAAACCAAAAGGACTATAAGCATAATTTAGAATATTTGATAAAAGCCTTAGATATCCTCTCTACACACCCAAGCAATTATGGCACCTGCAATAATTTAAAAGAAATTGGAGATACGTATAAGGAACTTAAAAACTTCAATCTGGCTATTTCGTATTTATATCGGGCATTAGCTGTTATTCCAAGTTATCAAAATAATACGATGCTCAACAGAATTTACTCCCATTTATCAGAATCCTATTTGGGATTAAATCAACTGGACTCTTCATTATATTATGTTCAAACAGCAAATATTAATACCAACAAGGAAAAGGATGCATATGGCTATGCCCGTGTTTTGAATATATTTGGCAAAGTACATGAAGCATTGGGCGAACTAAAAGTTGCAGAATCGTATTACAGAGCCTGCATCGATTTTTCGTCCCAAAATAACATCTCCTCCTCTAATGTAGATGCCAATTTACTCTATGCCAAGCTTCTTTTTAAACAAGGCAATTTTATTGAATCTAAAAAATATGCTACGAATCACTTAAATTTTTCTATTGCAACCCATAACCTGGAAGATCAAATGGAAGCTTCCAATCTTTTAAAAAATATTTACAGATCACTTGGTTTAAGGGATAGCGCCTATTATTATGCTAAATTATTTAGTCATCTATCCGATACCTTGCAACAAGCGAATGAAAATTTTTCAATACAAAATTTGGCCTACAGCAAACATTTAGATTTGCTGGAAAAAGAAATTGAAAACACAAAGTCTAAAAAACAGAATCTTCTCAATTTGGAATATATTTTTATCTTCATCGGACTATTTAGTTTATTTATTGTTTTTTTAGCACTCTCTAATACAATCATCGTCACACCAGGATTTATCAAGGTTTCAGGTTTTTTCATGATTATATTGTTTTTTGAATTTATCAATCTGACACTCCATTATAAATTAACGGATTTATCGCATCAATATCCACTGGCTATGTTGGTCATTATGGTATTAGTCGCTTTAATGATTATTCCAATTCATCATCGTTTGGAAAAATGGTTGATTAATAAACTAAGTCTTAAAAATCAAAGCATTCATATCCAAAAAGCAATCAATACCAGAGACGAAATCACCCTATCCTAATTCAATCATGCAAAAATTGACTGTCCTACTTCTAATTCTATTTATCCAGACCTCCGATCTGTATACGCAGAATTATAATTTAATTCTCAGAGACAGTCTTGCTCGTCTGGATTCCTCCAAATTAAGTGTTGATCAATATTTCAATTCGCTGGAAGGTATCGCCAACACTTTTGTATATACAAACCAAAGTGACAGCGTCCAGGTTTATGCACAAAAAATGTTGAATCTGGCGGATCGACTTCGTTGTGATTCTTTAGCAATTTCTGCATATGCCTATATCGGTACGGCATATGGTATGACATCTGAAGTTTCATTGAGCATCCAAAATTATTTCAGGGCCATTGACCTGATAGAAAAAGGACCTGAATATTCTATTTCCAGTTTTGCTTATAAACAAATCGGAGTACTGTATAAAGATCTGAATGATTATGAGACAGCCATACTCTATTTACGAAAAGCCCTTTCATTCCCGATGCGAAAGGGTATTATAGCAAACCGGATATACACGAATTTAGCTGATTCCTATGTGGGTCTAAATCTACCGGATTCCGCTCTGGTTTATGCTCAATTAGCCAATCGGATCACCAATAAAAATGAAGATCCCTATGGATATGCCCGTTCTCTCTTTTTGTTGGGTTCTGCCTACGTAAAAAGTTCAGAACTTGATTTAGGACTCAGTCATTTAGAACGTTGCCTGGAGTTTAGTGTTGATCAAAAAATAATACTGACACAAATTTCAAGTAGTTTAAAATTGGCTGAATTTCATTTTGACCAAAAGAACTACAAGCTGGCAAAAGAATATGCATTCAGTGGATTGCAAAAAACAAATCCCCAAAATAGCGACGCCGAAACCATTAAGTTTTATAATATCATGCAAAAAATATATGAGCAGGAAAATTCTATTGACAGCATGATTTATTATTTGGATAAAAGGCATCACTTACTCAATATTTTTTACAATGAAACAGTCCTAAACAAAATACAAGAAGGTAAAATTCGTGAAATTCAAAAGGAAAAACAATTACAGCAATTCCTGCTGGAAAGTAAAATTAGTCACCAAAATCAAATTCAGTTTAGCATCATACTCATTTTGATTATTGTATTATCAGGTGTCCTGTTACTTTATTCCAATTCAGTCCTTGCCAATCAGAAATCAATAGAATATTTTTCTGTTCTCATCATATTGATTTTATTTGAATTTTTAAACTTGTTACTTCATCCCTATATTGAAGCATGGACACACCATTCTCCTGTGCTTAGTTTGTTAATACTTGCAGGATTGGCCATTCTTTTTATTCCAATTCAAAAGAAATTGAGATCCTGGTTACATCAGAGTCTGATCGAAAAAAATAAGTTGGCCAAAGAGAGCTATACCAAACGATACCTCAAAAATCAAGAATAATACAAATTCCAAAATACCAAATTGCACCCTATCGTTAAACCTTTATAGTTTCATTAAGTCCAAGACATATGAACATGAGTAAATGGAAGCCGGTTTTAGTGTTTACCTTCCTGGTTTTTAAATATTGCTGCATCCTGGCACAGTCAAGTTATGGGATTTACTTTTTTTTGTTGGAAGATTGCAAGATCAGCCAGGCATATTGTTCTGAAATGAAGCGATTGCATAAAGAATTTGCAAATGATTCAGTTGCCTTTACTGCCTATTTTCCAAATTCTACTTCGACCAAACCGAACATGGATGCTTTCATGCACAAATACAAATTGCCGATGAAGTATTATCTGGATTCAGGCCGGGCCATTTCTGATCAGTATCAGGTGAGTGTATTACCTGAAGTAGTCGTAGTCAATCTGTCCAGCAAAACTGTGCTCTACCAAGGACGAATTGATAATCTCTTTGTGGCAATAGGCAAAAGAAGAAATAAGGCTACCGAACACGATTTAAAAGATGTTTTAAAAGGAATTCATTCCGGCAAGCAATTAGCTTATCGAAAAACGGAAGCAGTGGGTTGTTTTCTGAGTCGATTTGATTATTAGAGATTTCTGTTGATTATATGTAATTTTAGGCTTGTTAATAAATGTATTTTATGAAAAACCTATACCTTTTATTGGTTTTGACAATGGCTCAAATGAAGCTCTTCGCCCAAACCTATTCAGAAGATATTGCTCCTATAATTTATAAGCATTGTACAAATTGCCATCGCCCTGGTGAAATTGGACCTTTTTCGTTAACCAATTACCTTGAAGTAGCCAATTGGGC
>CAYMGR010000026.1:0-5404 GCA_964389985.1 uncultured Saprospiraceae bacterium | reverse complement strand
CTGGTGAAATTGGACCTTTTTCGTTAACCAATTACCTTGAAGTAGCCAATTGGGCGTCAACGATCAAATATGTAACTGAAATCAAGTACATGCCACCCTGGAAGCCTGACTCTAAATATCAACAATACCAATTAGAAAACTATCTGAGTGATTCCGAAATTGAAAAAATTGGCAACTGGGTTTTAAATGGAAGTCCACAAGGAGATCCTTCTAAAGAACCGGCGCTTCCAAACTTTCCTCAAGGCTCTCAGATTGGTACTCCGGACCTGGTTGTCTCCTTTGCACAATCATATGTCCATAAAGGAAATGATAATGATGAATACCGATATTTTGTTTTACCAACCAATCTGACAACCGACAAAGAATTAATTGCTTTAGAAATGCGTCCGGGAAATAATAAGATTGTCCATCATACCTTGTTTTGGGGAGACAATACCGGACAAGCCAGAGCTGAAGATGCAAAATCACCTGAATATGGATTTTCAGGAGGTGGTTCTTCTGTTTTAGCCGGAGAACAATTACCGGGTTATGTACCTGGTCAAAAACCAAATGTTTATACAAGTGGCATTTCTCAAACTTTAAAAAAAGGATCTGATCTTGTATTACAAATGCATTATGCGCCTACCAGCGTAGATGAAACAGATAGTTCAGTCGTCAATCTATTCTTTGCTAAAAATCCAGCTCCCCGCAAAGTTCAAAATAAAATATTATTACCTTATGACTTGGTAAACGGTCCATTTGTTATTCCAGCTAATCAGGTTAAAGAATTTCACGGCGTTTATAAAGTGCCCATTAAAGTAAGCTTGTTGGGTATTTGGCCCCATTGTCATAAATTAGGAAAGAAATGGGAAGCTTATGCTAAACTCCCTGATGGATCACAAATTCCATTAATTAAAATTAATGATTGGGATTTTAACTGGCAGGGCGGCTATTATTTTCAAAAACTGATTGTATTACCCGCAGGCTCAGAAATTCATGCTTTCGCAACTTACGATAACACAAGCAATAATCCGGTCAATCCCAATGATCCTCCAAAGCTGATCACCTGGGGAGAAGGTACTTCGGATGAAATGTATTACCTACCTATTACATTCATCCCTTATCAAGCAGGCGATGAAACGATCGTGTTAAGTGCCGGAAATCCAGACCTGGCTTCTCATGGAATTGAAGACATAGAAACGAAACTATACCCTATTTATCCGAATCCAATTCAGAGTAATAATTTGAATCTAGCTTTTGTACTCAATAAGGATATGGATATATCTTTTAGTCTATCCATGATGGACGGCAAAACGCTTGGTCAATTACAATCGAAGAAACGCTATCTCCAGGGACAGCATCAACTCCATGTTCAATTTCCGGAATTGTCTTCTGGAAGCTACCTGATTAAAATGAATTCAGGCGATAAGATTTGGACTGAACGGTTTGTGTTTACCAAATAAATTTAAACGATGGATCAACACCAAAATATTTTAAATGAAGATTGTTTTAATTTATAAGTGAGTATACCTAAATTTACATTAACTCCAATCGATTAATTTTCATTCTCACGTGCAATCTTCAATTTCGCTTGATTATAATCTTTAAAGGCATTTGATTTTTCAAGTTGTTTTTCCATAGCAAATATGTCGTCGCCAAAAAGGCTTGCACTGAAATCATGTGCGAGTAGGAGCATTTTTACATAGGCTTTGGGATCATATAATCTTGTTAATTTCCTTATAGCACCGATGTAATCATCCCTGTAAACGGTTGGAATAATTATTTTTACTTGTCCTTGCTTTACCAGTTCTGCATTCATCATTACCCTTGCTATTCTGCCATTGCCATCCAAAAAAGGATGTACTTCACTTATAAGAAACATGATAAACGCTGCTCTGGCAAAAGGATGGGTCAAGGCCTGATAAAATTCAAAACCTTTAATCAGCGTTCCTTTAACAAGTGTTTGGTCAACGAAATGAATTTCTCCTGCACGATTATTTTTATCTTTAAACGCTCCAGGGTTTTTAGATTTTCTTGCACTCAACAAAACCTTGTGGCGGTATAAAAGTATTTCAAGTAGTTGTTCCGGGTTTGTAGGAATGATATTCATTTCATCCCGATTACTTACTAATTTGTAGGTACCCAACACATCATGAGAATCTTCATTCCTGTTGGGCATCGGAATTTCAGTTTCAATTATTTGCTTAGCGTCATTTAAGTCAAACTCTGTACCTTCTATATAGTTGGAAAAATAGGCTTCAAAAAATGCAAAGTTCCTAAACGATTGGCTAGTAGTGTTCTTCTCCAATAGATTTTTAAATTCCTGTTGTTGTAATTCTATAAACAATTTTTCAAATAAAATTAAGCGTGCAGGGTCATATGGATTACCGAATGCTCTTGCCACAGCTAATGGAGAAGATAATATATTAGATGGATGAGTTGACAGCAAAGCACTTATGAGTTTGTTTAGTTTTATAAACTCAATTTTCATGTTAATTTTATCTGATATCAGCTTTGCCTTATCTCTCAGTTCATTTAATCCAATTTCCCCCTTTACTCTAATGACTTGCTCAAGGCGATTTTCAATCTCAGGAAGAGTTAGCGTTTTAGATTCCGGGCCGCTTTGTCGTGAAACCTGTAGGTTTTCCAACAATGCCCTTTCCAATTGGGAAGCAAAGAGTTTGCCGGATAAGGAGTTATCTCCATCCAACGGCCCATGGCCTTCTATAAAACGAAGAGTTAAACCAGGTAAGTAAATTTTTTTGGTATAGCTATAGGTTATAAAAATGTACCCTGTTGTACTTGGCTGAAACTCCAGTGCCGACCGATGGCTGAGCACAGAACCGGGATATAGTTTTCCCAGAATGGCATATAGATTTCGACGAACTATAGTCTCCGGACTATCAGTAAAATTGGGAGAATAAATACGGGCTGAAATCTTTCTTAGCAAACCTGCTTTTACTAACTTGGATATTTGTCTACTGATTTTGGAATCCCGGGACGAAAAAACTACTTCCTGTAAGTGTATGGGTAGAATATTTTCCATTAAAATGCCAGATTGTGGATAAAATTACAAATATTTTCCAATATAATGCAATTTTTTAACAATTATTTCCAGTATAAAAATGAAACTGTGAAAAGTCTTTCAGGCGAATTTTTACCTATCACAATTTTATAGTGAATTTTGAGTCATTCTAATTGTACATCATTTTCAACTAGTTCTAATACGATTGCATTGCCAAATTTATCTATTGCAATTTTCACATCTAAATTATTCATATTACGTTCAATTGCATGTCCTGTGCCCTGCTTTACAAAATAGGATTCAATCCCATAGTTTATGTTTAAGGATTTGTCGTATGCATCAATCACAGTTCCCTTAATAAACAATCCATCCTTAAATGCTTGTTTTGAAATCTGAGTTGGCAATGCATACTTTGAATGAACTTCAAGTTTCAAATAAATTTGATCATCCTTGATAAAGCTATCTTCATAGGTCACTATAGAATCCAAATGAATCCGGTTGATATCATATCGCAAGATTACATAGTCCCCGCGAAACAAGTCCCTTGGATCCAAAGGAATGGTCTTTAATAAAATCTCAGATCCTGTCTGTACGGTAAATTGTTTGGTGGCAATAAAGCCAATTACAATCAGTCCCCAAAAGATCAGGAGGATAATAACATACTTTTTCTTAACCATTATCTCAGCTATCTACTTTTTTTGCATTGAATTTGTCACGTATGGTTCTTCTCTTCTTTTCTAAGAAAACTGAAGCAATTAACAGCAGGATGCCAAAAAGGATCCAGGTTATTCCATTATTGAGAAGGTTGGAGAAGATATCAAAAAACTTGACCATTACAAACAGGAAGGTACTGATGGAGGCAATGTTTACAAGCTTCATATCCATCCGGTCATAACCCAATTTGAATAAAATAATAATGAGTGCAATAAACAGAGCATTAAACAGCACCCAAAACAAGATATATAATTGATCGAGGTGAATAGCCAAATTAAGCACAAAAATGGCGCTTAGAACGGCCAGTGCGATTCCATTTTCAAGAACATTGGATGTAGATTGGGAGGGATTGTATTTAAAATTAATAGCCAGTAAACTCACACCAATAACATAGATAATACTGTAGACCAATTGATGGTTATTGAGTTCATCGCCTATTTCTTTCAATCCAGTATATGAAAACATAAACGTTAGAATAAATAAAATGGCTAAGGTTAAATAGATTCCGATAATTCGATAGGCCCGAGCCACTTTTACAAAGTCTTTCAAAAAATAATGCAAGCTTCCAATTGCAAACAAAAGCAAACCAAAGGTCTGATAAAAGAAAACAATGAAACTTACTTTCACCGGATTAAAATTATTAAAGCCTTCAAATACAATGGAGTTAAACCAGATACAAAAAATAATACAACTAAGAAATGCGATCAGCGCTGATTGAAAAATATAAACCATAGGTAAAATGCCCAGCAACCAAATGAATATCAGAAAAGATGAATTTGCAGATACATTATAGATTTGAGCAATAAGAAATATACTTGCTCCAAATGACAAAGCACCTGACAAGACCAGCGAATGTCCTGTTTTTGGAAAATTCTTCCTGTTAAATCCAATTTCATAACCCAGATAAATCATACCACCCGTTAGCAATAACAAGAGTAGAATTTTAAGCAGATCAGGGATTCCATCCCAATTTGCTGCAACAATCCAAATAATTCCAATTCCAAGAAAATTTGCGCCTATAACCGAGACGGTAGATAGAAATTTGTTACTACTCTTCTCTTTCCGGGCTATGGTATTTTCTTCAATCATCATAGCAGCTTGCTCCTTGGTAATTTTACCTTCAGCAAGCCATTTTTCAATCTGAGAATTATCCATTATAATATTATTATTTCTAAACAAAATTGAGAACAGGAAACATTTATAGGTTTAACCTGTAAAATACAAACTTACGAAATCATTTCTGTAATTTTGTAGGTTTAACCTTTGAGCTTTAACCGTCTTTTAAGAATTAAAATATACCCTAGCATAAGTAAGAAAATAACCGGTTCCAGAATGCAGAATAAAATAACATTGATTTGTTTATAGGTACAGCCAACAAGAGGTCCAAGCCACTCAAGAAACTGGACACACAGATCAAAGATTTGATTCATGATTGGGTTTTTAAATGCAAATAAATACGATTAAGTTGTAGTAAATACAATATAGAAATCAATTATTTAAAAATTCTTATTCAATTATCTTGGATTAAATAACCATCGATGTTAGCTGAAAGATTGTGAATTTCTAAAATAAATTGTTACGGATTTCCATATAAAAATCAAATTACACATAAAGGATTCAAATGGATTCTGAGTAGTCCCGACAGGAATCGAACCTGTATCAAAGGTTTAGGAAACCTCTATTCTA
>CAYMGR010000025.1:0-17913 GCA_964389985.1 uncultured Saprospiraceae bacterium | reverse complement strand
AAGCAGAGATGCTTGTGATCCTAATGACGATATTATTTGGCCAGACTGTCAAGGTTTAGGAACAACAATTGACGGATGTGGAGCTGATATCAGCCCGGATAATCCTAAATTGGGAAGACCAGAAATTGTAAATGGTGCAAGAAACCATTGTAATCTAATTGCAATTGAGCCCTTTGACGAAATCTTTACAATTGAACCAGATGCTTGTTATAAAATATTGAGAAAATGGATCGTAATAGACTGGTGTCAATATGATCCAAATCTTGATCCAGATAAAGGACGCTGGGAATTTACCCAAATTATTAAAGTAAGAGACCAGGTTAAACCAGTTGTAACTTGTAATGTCGGAAATTGTGAGCCTGCAGTTTATAGTTCAAGTTTACAAACTTGTGTAGGTCATATTAAATTGACGGTTACTGCAACGGATTCATGTACTCCTAATGACTGGTTATTGACTGAGTATAAATTAGATGCATTCAATAATGGCACCTTTGATTATTCAGTAGGTAAATTAACCTTGAGAGAATACAACCAAGGAATTAAGCCTAGTGTACACAATAACCAATTTGCAGACAATCCAAACAATCCATTTGATGCAAGTGGTGTTTATCCAATTGGTATCCATAGAATTTGTTGGTATGTTGAAGATGGTTGTGGAAATATCGGTCAATGCTGTACTTTATTTGAAGTAAAAGATTGTAAAGCTCCAACACCTTATTGCTTAACTGGAATCATCACTGTTCCAATGCCTGCAACAGGATGTATTGATATCTGGGCAAAGGACCTCGATTTTAATAGCTTTGATAATTGTACTCCAAAAAATAAATTGAAGTTTTATTTTGATGGAGATACTTCAAAGAGAAGTATCCGGGTATGTTGTGATGATTTTGTAAGACAACAAAAATCTGATGAATTAAGTATTTCAGTTCAGGTTTGGGTTGAAGACGAAGAAGGTAATAGAGATTATTGTACAACGACGATAATCGTCCAGGATAATCAAAACATTTGCCCAAATCCGCCTACAGCGAATACTGGAAATGTGAATGGTTTGGTTCGTACAGAGAATGGAGATCTGACTGCTAAAGCCGGAGTGGAATTATACAATAAGAATTTGTTGACAAGACAAACGACTACTAATAATTCAGGCTCTTACTTATTTGGAGATCTGTCATTAAATACTGAATATCAGTTAAAATCTAAACGTAATGATGAAGCAACAAATGGTGTTTCAACAGCGGATATCGTTAAAATCCAAAGACATATCTTAGGTATAGATGAATTAAATTCACCTTATAAGTTGATTGCTGCTGACGTAAATAAATCAAATTCAATCACAGCTGCGGATATTTCTGAAATCAGAAAGCTGATCTTAGGTGTTAATGCAGAATTTACCAAAACACCATCTTGGGTGATTATTCCTTCAGATTACGTGTTTGTAACTCCTAAGCAGCCTTGGGATTATGCGGCTGAGAAAACGTTTATAACATTAAGCCAATCCAGCAAAGTTGACTTTATCGCTGTTAAAATGGGAGATGTAAACAACACAGCAAATGCAAGTGCATACAATGGTAATGCAGGTACAAGGTCAAACGCTACATTGAACTTATTTGTTGATGAAAAACAATTGATTGCAGGTGAGAGCTATTCTATGGATATCAAGGCATTCAATTTTAAACAAATAAATGGCTTCCAGTTTACTTTAAACTTTGACCCTACCGTTTTAGTTTTTGATGGATTTGAAGCAAAATCATTGAATGTAGATGCATCTAATTTTGGAACCATGAAAGTGGATAAAGGAATTATAACCATGAGTTGGGATGCAAAAAATGCAATGGATATGGACGAAAATCAAGTTTTGTTTAGCTTGAAATTTAATAGCTTAAGTAACTCAAGCAATAGTAAGTTGTTTGCAATTACCAGCGATTTAACTGCTGCTGAAGCATACACAAGCTCGTTAGAAACACAAGCTATCAAGTTGAGTGTTCGTTCTGGTAAATCTGTAGTAGAATCAAGTGTGTTTGAACTATACCAAAATGCACCAAATCCATTTGATAAAGTAACTGAGATTACATTTAGAATGGATGAAGAAGCGATGGCTAAATTGAGTATCTATGATGTAACAGGTAAAGTTATTTATCTGAATCAAATTAAAGCTCAAAAAGGCTTAAACACAATTAAAGTGGATCGCAGTGAATTAAACGGAGCGGGTATGTATTATTACCAGCTTGATTCTGGAAATCATTCTGCTACGAAGCGAATGGTAATTATAGAGTAATTCAGGTTTAACAAAATTAAATATAAAGCCCTTACAAAATGTTGTAAGGGCTTTTTTATTAGATGTAAATTAATGAATCAATACAAAGGGTAATTTCATTTGATATCCCTTTTGATTTTTCCAATAGCTAAGTTCTTTGTAATAGGTATACAGCTCAGGAATTTCCTTTTTCGCAACCCAATTGGAAAGAATTTCATTTTGATCTTCTTTTTTACCTTGAAGCAGGTCAATCCATTTTTGAACAGGATCTTTTTGAGTAGGAAATTCAGAGATTCGGTATTTGTCTAGAGAAGCTAATCTGGAGGCACAAGCGATCGCATCGTTTAAATCACCTTCGGCATCAACCAAACCGATTTCAATTGCTTTTGTGCCACTCCATATTCTGCCTTTTGCAATTTCGCGTACTTTTTCTTTGTCAAGCTTTCGACCCTCAGAGATCACCGAAATAAAACGATCATAAGTTGCTGTGATATTTTCTTGCATCACTTTTGCCTCATCAGGTCCCCAGGGAAGCATTACATTGAATTTGCTGGCCATAGGACCGGTTCCTACTGTATCAAAATCGATCCCAATTTTATCGCCACTCATTTTATTAAAATTTGGAATTAATGCAAATACACCGATCGAACCTGTTAATGTATAGGGATTAGCAAAGATGCTATCTGCATGACACGAAATATAGTAACCTCCTGAAGCGGCATAATTGCCCATACTGACCACTACAGGTTTTCCGGCATTACGAATGAGATCTATTTCTTTTAACATTTCATCACTTAATAATGCACTTCCGCCGGGTGAATTTACACGAAGCACCATAGCCTTGATGCTTTTCGTGCTACGGATATCTCTAAGTAATTTTAAATATTTACGACCTATTTCACCTTCTTCTCCCTGAGCTTCGGTGATGTCACCCTCCGCAAATACAACCGCAATTCTATTTGAACTGGAATAATTTTCATCCTTTATAGTTCCAGATTCAAAATAATCCTGAACAGAAATGAAGTTAATCTTATCGGATTCGTTTAATCCCATTTTTGTCTTAATAAGGGTGTAGGCATCTGATTC
Source organism: uncultured Saprospiraceae bacterium (assembly GCA_964389985.1). Taxonomy (GTDB): domain Bacteria; phylum Bacteroidota; class Bacteroidia; order Chitinophagales; family Saprospiraceae; genus Vicinibacter. The sequence continues at coordinate 14,573 of CAYMGR010000025.1, read as the reverse complement.
ATAAGCAATAGAATCCAGAATCTTGTATTGAAGTGCTAAATTTGGAGAATAACATTTATACAAATCAAAAATTGTTTGGAGCTCATTTTTATCAATAGATCTGCTTTCAGCTACTTCACTCAAGTATAAATTATATTCGCTTTGTAAAAATTCTTTTATTTGGAGTCTATTTTGGGGACTCATTTTGTTAAACCTAAATGGTTCTGTTGCACTTTTAAATTCCCCGGCATAATAGATATTAAAATCAATTCCTAGCTTATCAAAAAGCTCTTTAAAATGGGGTACGGTGGCTTGAAATCCTTTTAAATCTATATAGGTATAGGGATGTGCTAAAAGGGCTTGTGCAGTTGATTGAATGTAATACGTTTTGTGGTCCATATAATTAACATATGCAACGATGAATTTTCCGGTTGCTTTAAATTCATTTAATGCATCCCGAATGAGTTTAAGGCTTGCATAGGGATGATTTGACATGCCTCCCTGAATGTATATGCCTTTAATTTGATCATCTGTTGCTGCATGTTTAATGGCCTTTACATAATCATGCAATCCAATACTTAAAGTATTATCTAAACTAAATTTTTGGATTGAAGTATTGTTTGTTTGTTCAGGCAATTCATCCGGAATAGTAAGTTTCAATACAGAATTGGATTGAACCGTTTTTGAATGCTTCGTAGTAGCAAGCATGGTCGATCCAATACCTGCTGATATCAGGATCAGTACGATTAATGCGAGGAGCGTACCAAGACATGATGAGAAAATAGAGCTAAAGAAATTTTTCATTTGATTAATTTATAATTTTAATATGATGTAATCCGGGTGCATGTTTTGTGAATAGGAGTTGTGTCAATTCATTATATAAATTTGAATCTTGGGTAAAATCCTTGTTGCCAAGGTCAACTACAACTATAGGAATAATGGTTTGGTTTTTAAAAAATTCAAAATAGCTATCCTGAATTTTGTTTAAATAGTCATCGCTAATTTGATTTTCAAATAAGCGACCTCTTTTTGTAATATTATTTTGAACGTGATTAACCTCTCGATGTAAATAGACTATTAAATCTGGTTTAGGTAAATCATGTGTTAAGGTCTGGTAGATTTTAAAAAACAGTCTATACTCTTCAGGCTCAAGGTTCGCCCTGGCAAATAGTAGACTTTTTAAAATAGTATAATCAGAAATAATAAAATCATTGAATAATTCTTGATTCGAAGCATCCGTTTGAAGCTGTTTTTGTCGTTCCGTCAAAAAAAACAGTTCAACCGTTAGTGCATATCGTTTGGGGTCCTTATAAAAATATTCAAGAAAAGGATTTTCGGTAAATTGTTCTAATATTAGTTTGCAATTATGGTCTAAACTGAGGAGTTGACAAAGTGTAGTTTTGCCGGCGCCAATATTTCCTTCAACGCAAATATATTTATTTGGATTTAATTTCATCATTTTGAATTTTGGTAACAAGGCTAGTATCCTTACAAAGAGTCAAAAGTTCTTTAAGGCTGAGGTTGAATAAGGGATGAATTAAATTTTCGGCAAGTTCTACAAGTGGAACCAAAACAAACTTTCTCTCTTGAATGAAAGGATGGGGAATACTTAGGGAAGGGCATTTAAAATAAATGGTGTCCAGTAAAAGTAGATCTAAGTCTATAATACGGGGACCGTTTAATTGAGTTCGTTCTCTGCCAAATTCAGATTCAATGGAGTGCAATTCATCTAATATGGCTAATGGTTTTTTATCTGTTTTAATGAATACAACTTGATTTAAAAAACTCGGTTGATCTTTAAAGCCCCAGGGTTCTGTATTATATATGGAACTAACAAGAGCCTGGACGTTAAATTTTGATTCGATCAACTGACGTGCTTTAATAAGATTAGCCAAACGATCACCCATATTGCTGCCAATTCCTATGTACAGGTTTCTATTCACCATGAATTGTTAATTTATCTGACCAGGTTTCATTTTTTGAATGAAGAGTAATAAAGTATAATCCAGGTGTCAGAGCTCTATTTGTAATGGGTGTAACTTGATTCTTCGTAAGCTGATAGGTATTTTGAAAGAGTTGGAGTCCATTGATGTTGTAAATTCCAATAGTTGCTTCTCCAAGCGAAGCTTCTGATTGAATAAAAATTTGGCGATTGTGAACAAAGACAGAGGTCTTATGATTTCTATTATCGTGGTTGGCCGTCGCAATGTTTATATCAAATTCAGCAGAGCTACCATGTTGTGTTTGAGCCAATTCAATCAAAGTAGCCAGTGAGGCCTTGGTGACCTGACGCATAAAATTAAAATTTAGAAATTGAACTGAATCTTTAAGTGTATGATAGTTTTTATTTCTAAAATTAGCGCCATCTGTTATCATCAGTGCTGGAATATTTCGATTCCAAAAAGAAAAATGGTCACTTCGTGTCAAATCTGGTGCAATCGTACCATTTCCTAAAACATCTAATGAGATAACTTTAAGTTCCGGTACATAGGTATTGGCTACTTGGTGAAACTTACTGCGCAACGAATAGGATATGGTGTTGCCGACATTTGTAATGAAATCACCTTTACGGTTATTTGCAATAACCTGATTATAGGCTTCTGGAAAAAGAATATTAAAACCTGTTGGAAGATCTTGTGAATTGGCTTGTTCAGAATAAAATCCAATCATTTCAAAATTGACCACTCCCAGAATCGTATCCCTGGGATTCAATTGATTTGCAACATAATATGAACTTCCAACTAAGCCGGCCTCTTCTAAATCAAATAAGACATAACGAATCGACTTTTTACTAACATAGTCTCCTAGAATACGGATAGCTTCTAAAACGCCTGCAACACCAGATGCATTGTCATCAGCACCAGGAGCGTTTGAAAAGGAATCATAATGTGCATCCACAATCATTAGATTAGATGGAGTTTCATATCCGGATTTCGTGGCTTCAAAATTTTTACCGTTATACTGACCCGCATTGAATGTTAATTCTTTAGCTGAAACAAACGTATCTAAGGCATGTAAAAGGTAAGAGCGAGATTGGTCATAAAAGGAAGGATTGCCAGTATTTCTCCGACCTTGTAACTGAAGTACGTGTTGCCGAAGTCTATTTGAATCAACTCGATTAATAATTTCCTGTATATCTAAAGTTTCACGGTCTAATACGGCCAATACAATTTTCAACGATTGGAAGCTTGTATTTGGATTTAGAGTAATTTGAATGGATTTATTAGTACCCCGGTTAATAGGGTAGCCTACATCACCAAACAATGCATCCGGAGTAACTGTGGTATATTTCGTCGATGCATCTCCACTATAAACATGACAAATCACTTCTAATTGATCATTATCAGGATCTGATAAATCAAATTGCAAAGTAATTTGATGATTGACAGGGTTAAATTGAATTTGTTTGTTAGAGATAGTCGGCAACAGGTTTTGGGCTTCTGTAGTTGTAAGGATCAGTGCAAAAAAGAAAAAGGATACTAACGTTTTCATAAGATTAAAAATTATAGATTTTTGATTCGTAAAGGTTTAGGAAGATAATTTTTAAAGCCATTGCCTGTTAATTTTAGCCAACCCAAATGAGCTGACTGATAAGTGGCTAAAACCCATTTTGTTGAATGGGAAGAAGGAGTAGGTGCAAACGTGGATCTTAAAAAATTTTGTGCTTCAATTTTATTAAGTGAATATGTTTCAATCGATTGATTGATATCATTATTTAAAGCTAAACTGTGCTCCGGATAAAAATCCGGACCTTTAAAATGACCTATGGATATTCCTGCATTGATTGAACGAATTGCAGCTTGATGCTGGAGAAACCAGCTTTCACTTTTAGCCGGAATCGCAATATACATTTCATGCTTACGGTATAATTGAAAGTTAGTAGGGTTTTGAATCCACTTTACAAGAAGGTCGTTTTGAATTTGTTTTTTGAAAAGAGTAGTATGAAATAAAGTGGGGGGCTCTATTGTTTGCCCGCTTTGCTTTTGAATAACACTTAAACAAAGCCCTTCTGTTTTTAATAAATGAGGAAAAAACCTGTATGCATATACTTTATTACAAATAGATTCCTGTGCATAAGAATTTTGTATCGGGATACTTGTATAGGATTGATTCTGTACAAATTTGATTAATTGATTTTCATTTTCATCTCGATTATAGGTACAAGTTGAATAAATGATATATCCTCCTGGAGCACAAAGTTTGTCTGCTATTTGCAATAGATTCTGTTGGATCACGGTGCAGGCTTTAATTTTTTTTGAGTTCCATTGAATAAGTGCGTCGGGTTCTTTTCGAAACATTCCCTCACCACTGCATGGGGCATCTATTAAAATTAAATCATATTGAAATGGGATGTGCTGTAAATGTTCAACAGGTCCCTGGCTTATAAAACTATTAGAACATCCCCACCGATGAATATTTTGACTTAGAATTTGAGCTCTTTGTGAATTATATTCATGACAGTGTATGATGGATGTATCTGAAAAGTAAGAATGGAGGATAGTTGCTTTTCCACCAGGTGCGCTGCAAAGGTCAAGTACCCGCGAGCTTTTATTTGGTTTAAGATAGTCTAAGGTGAATTCTAAAAACATGGACGCCGGTTCCTGAACATAATAGTGTCCGGCATGAAAGTACGGATCTAAGGTAAATACCGGACGTTCAGATAAATAATATCCATCTTTACACCATGGAATCTGCTGCTCCTGTTGAAGTGTAAAGTCATTCATGCGTTTTTTGGGATTGAGTCGGATGGATACAGGCGAAGGCGTTTGTAAACTGTCCATAAAATCTGAATACGAGTTTCCAAGTAGTTCATGCATTTGTTTACAAAATGGTTCAGGTAGGTTCATTTGAAGAGATTTCTCAATGCTGGAATTCCGGAAATAATTTCATCTACCTTTTGTGAAGTGTTTGCGTCAACTTCAAGTTCAGGTGCATGATGTGGTTTTTTGCGTGCATCAATTATTAAATTATTTTTACAGGACCAATGTTTAAATCGGAATTGTGATTGTACGCCATAAGTATCGTGTGATGGATTACTTCTTGTAAAACATAACCAAAGAAAATTGTTGTAGTGGGCCGATCCAAAATCAGAGTTATCGCACAATACAATTAGCGGAAAGAAATTAAATTTGGCCTGTTCTAGATATTTAATTAAAATTTCAATTTCATTTGTAGCGGTCTCATAATTTGTGAAAGCATCTAACTGTAAAAGCACGATGCCTTTTTGGATCAGCTTTGGTTTTCGATAGGGTTTTGGAATATCATGGAATACACTTAGATCAAAAGAAAGGTCTCTGATTTTATTTCGGTTACAAGCAACAACCAACTTGGAACCTGCATTCCAATTGTCACCAGAATAGTCCAAGGTATCCATTGTTGTTTGGGTATAGAAATGTAAATCTGTATTCCAGTCAACCCGCTCAAGGATGTATTCAAAAAAATCCGGAATATCATTGACATTTAAAGGACGGTCAATTTCTTCTGCAGCAATAAATAAATATTTAGCCAGCGAGGTTTGTCCTTTTCCTAATAAATGATTTGCAATGGTTAGTAATTCTTCTGGTTTTCGTTTTCTAAACGGCATATATCGTTCTGATCCAACAGCAAGCAATAAAGGGTGAACACCGGCAGCATCCACTGCATTTAATTGTTTTAAGCCAGGATATTCGGACGGTGTCAGCTCAGCCACCATTTGGTGAATTAAATGACCAAAACCAGAATCTTCCTGAGGTGGTCTGCCTACAACGGTAAATGGATAAATAGCCTTTTTTTTATAATATACTTTTAGATTATTTAAATATGGAAAGGGATGCGTCAAACTGTAGTAGCCTAAATGGTCTCCAAAAGGACCTTCCGGTTTTATTTGATTTTTTACGACTGTACCAGTGATACAAAAATCAACATAGTGAGGAATAAAAAAATTATCCTGAATACTATATGCATAGGGTCTGTCATTCAAAAATCCTGAAAAAATAATTTCACTTAAGCCTTCCGGAAGAGGAAAAATAGAAGCCAGCGTATATGCAGGCGGCCCACCAATAGCGATACTTATTCGAAAAGCTTCAGGTGAATTTAAATACTGTTGATGATGAATACCAATTCCTCTGTGCAATTGATAATGCAATCCAATTTCTTCATTTAACTGGTATTCATTACCATTTAATTGAATTCGATACATTCCAATATTTGCTAATTGAGGCTTAAAGCTTTTCAGCGGAAAACTGATCACTTGGGGTAAAGTGATAAAGGCGCCGCCATCCTTCTCCCAAGAACGGATTAAAGGGAGCTCAGACACTTTGCACGTTAACTTTAAATCAGATCTAAATTTTTTTCTAGGGATTCCATTAAACAAAAAAGGAAGATGTTTCAGGAGTTTTAGAGGTTGCTTTAGCAGATCAGCTGGGTCAATTTTTAACTTGATCAGCCATTCTAATTTTTTAATTTCATTTCGAAATAAAAACTCGGATCGATGCTCCGTACCAAATAAATTAGATACTGCTGGAAAAGGGCTGTTTTTAATGTTTTCAAAAAAGAGAGCCGGACCACCAACTGAATAAACCCGTCTGTGGATCTCAGGGATAATAAGGTCAGGATCCAATTCATCTTGAATTCGGATCAACAGCTTATTATTCTGTAAATCAATACAGGCCTCCTCTAGGCTTTTATAGCTCATGTTTTGGTTTAGCTGTAAATTTAAGGTCTTTGTTTGGTGCAAAGAAATATTTGAAAAAATTATATTAAAATTATTTTAATATGTTTCTTTGCCGTGGAAATTAGTCAATGCAGACCTATCTGGACCTCTTAAGGAAAGTTAAAAACGAAGGAATCGATCGATCCGATCGAACGGGCGTGGGCACTCGGAGTATATTTGGGCATCAGATGCGATTTGATCTGGAATCATCTTTTCCATTGCTTACGACTAAAAAATTACATTTAAAATCGATTATATACGAGTTATTGTGGTTTTTAAAGGGAGATACCAATATTGAGTATTTAAAGGCCCATGGAGTGAGTATTTGGGATGAGTGGGCTAATGATCAGGGAGATTTGGGTCCCATATATGGAAAGCAATGGAGGGCCTGGGAGACTGCAGATGGAAGGGTTATTGACCAATTTGCCAATTTAATTGAAGCCATTAAACATACTCCAGAATCCAGGAGATTAGTGATTTCTGCATGGAATGTCGGAGATCTTTCAAAAATGGCCTTGAGTCCGTGTCATTGTCTGTTTCAGTTTTATGTGGCAGATCAAAAATTGTCTTGTCAATTATACCAGAGGTCTGCTGACGTATTTTTAGGTGTTCCATTCAATATTGCATCATACGCCTTATTGACTTTAATGGTAGCTGCCAGCTGTGGTTTGAAGCCTGGAGAGTTTATTCACTCTTTTGGGGATGTTCATCTCTATTTGAATCATTTGGAACAGGCTGATATTCAATTAAGTAGGCAACCTTTGCCAGGGCCGAAAATGCAATTAAACCCGGCAGTTAAAAGCCTATTTAATTACCAATTTGAGGATTTTCAACTTATTGATTATCAATGTCATCCTGCAATTAAAGCACCCATTGCAGTCTGATCATTAACAGTATGTGAATGAACAAACAAGCTTTAACTTAACTTAATTTTAACTGTTCAAATATTATGGAAAGTGAACTTTTTTGCGGATCAAATAAAACAATTTGATCAGATGTTTTGGGAAACACATTTCTGGGGTATTTTTGCAGGCGAAATAGGAAGCGATAGGGAGTATCGTTATTTTTTAGAGATTATATTCAATTAGTTTTCAATAATTTATGAGCTACAAAGGGATATTTGGAACTATTTTTTGGATGTTTATTTCGATTGGGGCTCTTGTTGCTGCACCAGATATCGAAGCGGGCAAAAGTTTATTTAAGAATAATTGCGCCAGTTGTCATAATAAAAATATGAAGGATCCTCTTACGGGTCCAGCTTTGGGAGGCAGCATGGAAAGATGGGCTGCTTATCCGAAAGCAGATTTTTATAATTGGATTAAAAATTCTCAAGGTCTAATTAAAGCCGGTCATCCAAGGGCTACCGAACTGTGGAATCAGTTTAAACCAACCGTAATGACTGCTTTCCCCAATTTGACGGATGAAGAAATTGAAAGTATTTTTCTATATGTAGATGGAGTATTTAAAGGAACTTATGGCCCTAAACCAATTGCTGGGGTTGGGGGGACTTCCACTGCTACTCAAAATCAGGACAGCGGTTTGTCCTTTTGGATTTATTTAATCTTTATCTTATTAATTGGATTAGCCTTGTTCTTATGGAATTTAATGTCTGATTTGGCTTATCAGATGAAGCTTAAATCAGGGGATACATCCGCAAAAAAACAATCTGTTTGGCAGTTATTGACCAGTAAAGCAGTAATCAGTTTTGTCTTATTTGCCTTAGTGCTATTTGGCGGTTACACTACGGTTAATAATGCTATTTCTTTAGGTAGACAGCAAAATTATCAACCTGATCAGCCTATTAAATTTAGTCATGAAACGCACGCCGGACTGAATAAAATTGATTGTAATTATTGTCACGATGGAGCCAGACGTTCCAAACAATCCTTAATTCCTGCTACAAACACTTGTATGAATTGCCATGCCGCAATTAAAAAGGGAACAACTTACGGAACGGCTGAGATTTCAAAAATTTATGCATCCATCGGATTTGATCCCAATACAGATAAATACATCAATAATTATGAACAGTTAACAGAAGAGGAAATTGCAGCTATTTATAAAAAATGGATCGCTACTACCTTTGCTAAAGATAATAATTTAAGGGAAGGTGCTGAATCTGCATTGCGTGAAGCAGATACCCAATGGGAAGGCATTAAAACATCTTTGACCAGTGATACAAAAACTAAAATTCAAGGCCCGATAGAATGGAAACGAATTCATAATTTACCTGATCACGTTTACTTTAATCACTCCCAGCACGTTACTGTGGCTAAGTTGGATTGTCAAAAATGTCATGGTAAAATTGAAGCGATGCCTGTCGTCAAACAATACGCACCCTTATCAATGGGTTGGTGCATCAATTGTCATAGACAAACGGATGTAAAATTTGCAGATAATAAATACTATGATAGTTATAAAACCTATCATGATGAAATAAAAGCCGGAACCAGAACATCTGTAAAAGTATCTGATATCGGTGGATTAGAATGTCAAAAATGCCATTATTGATCAGTAGCAATTTGAATAAAATGAAAATGAACGAATCAAAAATTTGGATAGGCGAAGAGGATTTAGTGCAAAATCCAGACTTTATTGCTGCTCAAAACGCTGAACTGCATCCTATAAGTGTTGAATCAATACTTGAGGATGAGAGAAGTGGAATGGTGGAAAGTAATCGTCGTGATTTTCTTAAATTATTAGGTTTTGGTATTGGAGCAGCAACTCTGGCTTCATGCGAAATACCTGTTAAAAAAGCAATTCCCTATGTAATTAAGCCAGATACGATTGTACCAGGCATTGCAAATTATTATGCATCCACTTATGTAAATGGAGGTGATTATTGTTCAATTCTTGTCAAAACCAGAGAGGGGAGACCAATAAAAATTGAAGGAAATGCACTTTCAACGATTACAAAAGGAGGGACAAATGCTAGAGTTCAAGCAGCTGTATTGAGTTTGTATGATTATAACAGAATCAAATATCCAGCTAAATTGAATCAAAACGCACTCACTGAAATGAGTTGGAATGATTTGGATAATGAAGTGAAAGCAGCACTTGCAAATAGTAAAAATATACGGATCTTAAGTAGTACCCAAATGAGTCCAACAGCCTTACAGGCTGTTTCAGAATTTTGTGCTAAATATTCAGGAGCAAAACATGTAATGTATGATGCAGTCTCTTCATCTGCTTTACTGGATGCCTCATTAGCCTGTTTCGGTGAACGTGCTATTCCTGAATTCCGATTTGATGTAGCAGAAACTATTGTGAGTTTTAATGCTGATTTTTTAGGTACTTGGATTTCACCTATTGAATACGCTGCATTGTATGCAAAAAACAGGAAACTTAATGCAGACTCACCTAAGATGTCCCAGCATACCCAAGTTGAATCACACATGTCTTTGACAGGTTCGAATGCGGATAACAGGATATTGGTTAAACCTTCTGAGCAAGGTGCCGCATTAGCCTTTTTATATAATGAAATTGCATCAAAAACGGGTGGAACTGCAATCCAAGCGCAAGACTTAAATGAAAAAGCTAAATCTGCATTTAAAAAATTAGCCGAGCGATTGTTAAGTCAAAAAACAAAATCATTAATTGTTAGTGGAAGTAATAATTTAGGTGAACAAATTATATGCTTTGGAATTAATCAACTACTTGGTAATGTTGGTACAACTTTAACATTTGCCAATGTATCGTATCAACGCAAAGGAAGTGATATTGAATTAAATCAATTGCTTTCCGAAATGAAGTCCTCTAGTGTGGATGCTTTGATTATTTGGAACGCCAATCCATGTTATGATTTGCCATTTGCTGCTGATTTTATTCAAAGCATGGCTAATGTGAAGACAAAAATCAGCTTAAATGCAATCATAGACGAAACGACTTCATTGTGTAATTATTTAGCTCCAGATCACCATGTTTTAGAATCATGGGGAGATGTTGAAGCAAAGAAGAACTGTTTTAGTTTAATTCAACCTACCATTAATCCGATTTTTAATACCCGCGCAAGTGGACATTCTTTCCTCAGCTGGAGCGCATCTGCTAATCTTAAAAGCGATGCCGAGCAACCTTATTATGAATATTTAAAAAATCAGTGGGAGTCCAAAATTTATAAAGCGAGTGGAATCACTACTGGATTTCAAAATTTTTGGGATGAGTGTTTGCATAATGGCGTTTATGTGTTAGGATCGTCTAATTCAATTCCGTCTTATAAAGGCGATGTAGCTGGTGCAGCCACAAAAATTAATAAACCTTCAACGAGTCCAATCGAGATTTCATTTTTTGAGAGTATAGGAATAGGCTCAGGAAATTATGCAGGAAATCCATGGCTTCAAGAAATGCCGGATCCTGTTACACGATGTGTCTGGGGTAATTATTTGATGGTTCCAATTGGTTTTGACGGAGATCGCCGATTCATAGCCTTTAATAACCTTAAGGAAAACGGAGAGTTAATGGATTTAAGCATCTCAGGTTCCAAAACTTCGGTAGCTGCCGTTAAACAATTTGGTCAGATGCCAGGAACCGTTGCTATCGCATTGGGTTATGGACGCACAATGGCTGGAGATTGCGGAACAGGAATTGGTAATAGCTTTATTGCTTCCTGTAAAGTTGTAGATGGTTATATTCAATATTATAATACAGAAGTTGAGCTTTCAAATAGTTCGGGTGTCATTGAAAAGAATTTTGCCTGTGTTCAGCATCACCATACCTTAGGTGTTACGGCTATTGAAAAAAGTAGCGGAAAAAAATTCAATGCAGATGAAGCAGCTTTGGTTGATGATGCATTTAAAGGTATCGCTAAAGGGTTTCAGGGTTCATTGACGGATCGTTCCGTTTTAAGACACAGTCATTTAAATGAAGTTAAAGAAAAGATTGAAGCTTTAAGGGAAGAGAGAGCGGAATTCCAAAAATTAAATTCTCATACCTTATACCCAGGCCATGATTATAATTATAATTCGGGCCACCATTGGGGAATGCATGTGGATTTAAATGCCTGCATTGGTTGTGGTACCTGTACCATAGCTTGCATGGCTGAAAACAACGTTCCTGTTGTTGGTAAAAAAGAAGTTGCCAGACACCATGAAATGTCTTGGTTGCGGATAGACCGTTACTATTATGGAGATGTGGATAATCCTAATGTTGTTTTCCAACCTATGATGTGTCAGCATTGTAATAATGCTCCATGTGAAAATGTGTGCCCTGTTAATGCAACCAACCACTCTTCAGATGGCATCAATCAAATGGCATATAATCGTTGTGTTGGAACAAGATATTGCGCCAATAACTGTCCGTATAAAGTGAGAAGATTTAATTGGTATGATTATACAACGGCTGATTTGTTTCCAGTAAATCAATTTAATATTTCTGGTGAAAAAAATCAACCATTTTATTCTGATAATTTAGTGCGTATGGTATTAAATCCAGACGTTACCGTTCGTTCGCGAGGTGTCATAGAAAAATGTTCGTTTTGCGTCCAGAGAATTCAAGAAGGTAAATTGGCTGCAAAAAAAGCAGAACGTAGTTTAAATGATAACGATGTTAAAACAGCTTGTCAGACAGCTTGTCCGACAGAAGCTATTACATTTGGAGATATGAATAACAAAAATGGAAGTCTATTTAAAAAGATAGAGAATCCATTGAATTATATTGTTCTAGAAGAAGTAAATGTTAAATCTGTTGTGCATTATACAATGAAAGTCAACAACAGAGATGAAAATTTAGACGCTTAAAACTATAAATACAAAAGCATGTCAGGAGGATTTGTAGCACCTGTTAGAAGGCCACTTGTTGAAGGACATAAAACCTATCATCAAATTACGGAAGATTTATGTTCTCCAACTGAAAGAACACCTAGTAAAGCATGGGTTATTGCATTCATTATTTCTGCTTCAACACTAGCTTTTGGTTTATTCTGTATTTGTTGGACCATTTGGATGGGAATTGGATCATGGAATGTGAACCGAACGATTGGATGGGCTTATGATATTACTAATTTCGTTTGGTGGATCGGTATCGGTCACGCGGGAACCCTTATCTCAGCAATCTTATTATTGTTTAGACAAAGGTGGCGTACAGGTGTAAACAGAGCAGCAGAAGCCATGACTATTTTTGCGGTTATTTGTGCAGCCTTGTTTCCAGTAATTCACGTAGGAAGGTTATGGGTTGTTTTTTATTTCTTGCCTTATCCTAATACACGTGGTTCATTATGGCCTAACTTTAATTCACCACTTCTTTGGGACGTATTTGCAATTTCTACTTATTTTTCAGTTTCACTTTTATTCTGGTATACTGGATTAGTGCCTGATTTTGCCACAGTTAGAAATCGCGCAACGGGTCTACGTAAAAAAATATATAATTTCTTATCCTTTGGTTGGACCGGTTCAGCCAAACAATGGCAACGCTGGGAATCTTTATCACTTGTTTTGGCTGGTCTTTCTACACCTCTGGTGTTATCGGTTCATACAATAGTAAGTTTCGACTTTGCAACTTCGGTTATTCCAGGTTGGCATACGACCATTTTTCCTCCATATTTTGTTGCGGGTGCCATTTTTTCTGGGTTTGCTATGGTTCAAACTTTAATGGTTATGACTCGTAAAATTTTAAAACTGGAAGAATATATTACCCTGGAACATATTGAATCCATGAACAAAGTTATTTTAGTTACCGGGACTATTGTTGGGGTAGCTTATTTGACCGAGTTGTTTATAGCATGGTACTCCGGTTATGTTTATGAGCAATTTGCATTTTTTAATCGTGCCATGGGTGTTTATTGGTGGTCCTATTTTGGAATGATGACCTGCAATGTTATTTCACCTCAATTATTTTGGGTTAAAAAATTCAGACGAAGCGTATTCCTGACATTCTTTATGTCAATATTTGTAAATATTGGGATGTGGTTCGAGCGATTTGTAATTATTGCGACTACATTGGCCCGAGATTATTTGCCTTCTTCGTGGAGTTATTATCGTCCTACATGGGTGGAGATTGGAATTTTTGTAGGTACATTAGGATTATTTTTTACCCTTTACCTCATCTTTGTTCGTGTAGCGCCAGTGGTTGCTATCGCAGAAGTAAAACATATTTTAAAAGTTGGAGGAGATCAATATATTGGAGAACATGCTACGCATAAACCCCACACGGCTGCCTCATCACATGAACATCATCATTAAGAAAAATATACTAAAATCATCCTTGACATGAGACAATTAAATAAAGATGTAATTTTTGGAATCTATTCGGATGAAGAGCAATTGTTGAGCGCGGTCCGTTTAGCAAAAAGCAAGCATCTTGATATTATGGATGTTTTTTCTCCTTTCCCGATTCATGGAATGGATAAAGCATTGGGTTTGGAAGAGTCGAGATTACATTATGCAGGTTTCGTTTACGGTGCCATTGGGACATTAACTGCATTTTTAGGGATGACTTGGATCATGACCAGTGATTGGCCGATTATTTTTGGCGGAAAACCCTATTGGCCCGTTCCTTCATTTATTCCAATTGTATTCGAATTAACCGTGTTATTTGCATCATGGGGAATGACCATTACCTTTTATACAATCAGTGGTCTATGGCCGGGTGTTAAAAATCCACAGTTGGATCTCCGTACAACAGATGATAAATTTTGTCTTGCTTTTGATCAACACCATATTTCAGATACCGATGCTCGATCTTTTTTTAATGAAACAGGAGCTGAGGAAGTAAATGTTAAATCAATTTAAATGATGAATCGCATTTTTTTTATATTAATTGGAATTGGTTCTGCATTGAGTTTGTTTCAATGTAGTCCGGCAGGAGGAAATTCAACAGGGACAGAATACATGCCGGATATGAGTCATTCAATTGCCTATGAAGCTAATGTCAATAGTTATTATTATTATCATAGTTGGGGAACCCCATCAGA
>CAYMGR010000024.1:0-18318 GCA_964389985.1 uncultured Saprospiraceae bacterium | reverse complement strand
TTGGTTTATATCAGATAGATCAGGATAGCCTGCATTGGATGCAAGCAGATCAGCGCTATGGTGATTTTGAAAGCATGTGTATGTTAAATGATTCTGTATTGTTGGCTGCTAGCAATAGTTTTTTGACTTTGTTGAATGTAAAAAATGAATATAGTTTAACATTGGATGAGGAATTTGGATTGTCTGATATTCAACCTGCTGTCAATGGCATTTACAAAGATACAGATGGAGTCGTTTGGATTGCCTGTCAAAATCAAATTTACAAAGTGAGTCCTGACATTGTGTATTCAATACAAGTTCCTAGACTTGCATTTAGAAAAATCCAGCAAGCCGAGTTTCAAGTTGGTGAGCATTCTAGTCATATTTTTGAGTACAATCAAAATCAATTTTCATTTGACTTTACAGCAGTTCATTTCCTTGCAACAGATCATATTCAATACCGTTATATTTTGAGTCCTTACGAAAATAGATGGCGTACCTCGAAAGAGGGAAAAGCAGCTTATTCTAATTTGCCGAACGGGAAATATTTATTTAAAGTTGAATCCAGCACAGATAAGTCGTTTGTTTCAAGCAGTCAAATTCAGTTTAGTTTTGAAATTCTCAAACCTTTTTGGAAAACCTGGTGGTTTATTATTTTGGTCACTGGGATCGTGTCATTTACTATTTTCCAGATTTTCCGTTATAGAGAGCAACAGCGCCTGAAAGCAATTGAAACAAAAAGTAAAACGGCGGAATTGGAATTTGAATTATTAAAGAATCAGGTAAATCCTCATTTTTTATTTAATAGCTTTAATTCCTTGATTGCTTTAATTGAGGAAAATCCACCGAAAGCAGTGGCCTATACGGAAAAGTTGTCTGATTATTTTAGAAACATACTCTTTTACCGGGATCGGCCATTCATTGACCTAACAGAAGAAATCGGTTTGTTAAACAACTATTATGAATTGTTGAAGCTTCGGTTTCCGGATCACATTCATTTACAACTATCGGGTTCCTCAAGTCATTTTAAAATTGCTCCACTTACCCTGCAATTATTATTGGAAAATGCCATAAAGCACAATGATTTTAGCAGTTTAAAACCTTTGACTATTTTTGTAAGTATTTCGGATCAGGAAATATTATTTAAGAATAACTTGAACCGGAAACGCCATATAGAAGATTCAACGGGATTTGGTTTGGAAAGTATTCAAGTACGATACCAATTGCTTACTGATAAATCTATAATTGTTTCAGAAGATGGTTTGTTTTTTACTGTTTCTATTCCCGCTATAAATTAATCAGAATGCGCATTATAGTATTAGAAGATGAAAAGTTAGCAGCGAATCGGCTGATCAGAATGATTCGGGAGTTGTATCCAGAAACAGAAGTATTAGCAGAATTGAGCAATCTTCAAGAAGCTGAAAGTTATTTTACACAACATACAGATCTCAAGGCGGATGTATTGTTTTTTGATATCCAACTAGGAGATGGAACCAGTTTTGAATTATTCGATCGATATAAATTTGATTGTCCGGTTATTTTCATAACAGCCTATGACCAATATGCTTTACAAGCCATTAAAGTCCGGGCAAGTGATTATCTTCTCAAGCCCATAAAACTGGAAGAATTAGAACATGCACTCAAAATTGTTAATGATACAATTGCATTAAAAGCCTCCGGACATGCACCCAAACACGAGACTAAAAATGCCCGTTTTTTAGTTAAGATTGGTAAATCTCTGAAAATTTTAACCTTGGAAGATATAGCCTATTTTTATTCTGATCAGAAAATCAGCCTGATTTTTACCTGGGCCGGCCGTAAATATCCAATAGACCAGTCTTTAAATCGGATTGAAGAGATGTTGCCTTCAGAAAGTTATTTTAGATTAAACAGAAGACTGATTGTACACCTGAAAGCCATAGAAGATATGCAAGTCTATTCAAAGTCCCGGATTAAGGTTAACCTGAATCCTAAACTCGATGAAGAAATTCTGGTAAGTACAGAAAAAGCTGGTTCGTTTAAGAGATGGTTGGGAGGCTCAATACCAGGATTAGAATAGGGAAAACATTCTTTAAGGATTCAATTTTACCATTTCATCGATCATTCTATCGTTTTGAGTTGTATTAGCTGGAGTTGAAGGCAATTTTCGTAATAATTTTACCGTATAGGAGACGTATGCGTCAGTTGTTTAATTATTTAGTTTTTGGAGGCTTGGTCCTCATGTATGCCTTGAGCACCACTGCTTGTATGCATGAACCGGATGCAATAGGTACAGACCCCATTGACACAACCGGCAATCCAATCGATACAAACAGCATTTTGTGTGATCCCAATAAAGTCTATTTTGAAAATCAGGTGGCTCCAATATTTAATTCAAGTTGTGCTTTAAGTGGTTGTCATGATGCTATTAAACATGAAGAAGGAATCCAGTTGGATAGTTATGAAAATATTATCAAAACAGGAAAAATAAAACCATTTGATTTAAATGCAGGTGATATCTACGAAAAAATCAACGAAACAAATCCGAAAGATCGGATGCCCCCACCGCCAATGAATGCATTAAGTCAGGAGCAAAAAAATCTGATAGCACAATGGATCTTACAAGGTGCCAGCAATGATAGTTGTATTCAATCAAAAAATTGTGATACGTCACTCGTTCTTTTTTCAAAACAAGTACTTCCTATAATAAATACAAATTGTAAAACCTGTCATTCAGGTTCGACCCCTTTAGGAAATATTTCACTAGTAACGTATGCAGAAATTAAAGCTGAAGCCATTACTGGTAAATTAACTTGTGTGGTCAATTGGAAATCTGCTTGTGTGCCTATGCCCAAGGGAGGTAAAAAATTAGATGCTTGTAGTATTCAAACCATAGAAGCATGGATTCATCAGGGAATGATAAATAACTAAGGCATGAAGACATTGATAGCCATAGGAACAATTTCGATTTTGGTTTTGAATGCCTGCTTTTATGATTCGGAGGAATATTTATACCCGAATCCTCCGGTTTGTGATACGTTAAATGTAAGTTATAGTTTAGAAATTGCTCCCATTCTGCAAAACCGTTGTTATACTTGCCACGGCAACAATAACACCGTTTCAGTTTATGAATTTGAAGGATATCAGGATTTGATCAGTTTCATTGAAAAAGGTCGAATTTTGGGTGCAATTAAACGGGAAGGGGGCTATTTGATCATGCCTCAGGGGGCAGATAAAATGCCAGATTGCGAAATCAGTAAAATTGAAGCCTGGATCAACCAGGGAAAGTTAAATAATTAGGAGTATGAAAAAGTATTATTTAGGGATTGGATTGATCTTATTAATAGCTGCAGGAATTTTTGCTTATCGGCAATATAATAAACCGCATAAAAACTTATTAAACCAAAAGGCTGATTTTGTAGTCAAACCGGATGAATGGATCGCTGAGTTTGATTTGGATGAAGTGAAAGCTTTGAATAAATATTTAAACAAAATTGTAGAAACAGAAGCCGAAATTCTATCCATCCAACTCATTGAGACGAAGACATTATGGACTTTAAAAACCGGAAATGAAATGGTGAGCATCCAATGTGAAATGGATCCGCGATTTATTGAATCCGCTATGAAAAAAGTAAAGAAAGGAGATCGGGTTGTTGTTCAGGGACTTTGTTCTGGTAAATTGATGGATATTGTTTTAAGTCAGGTTGTTTATTTAAAAAAATTATAAAATAGTTTAATTATGAAAATAGTAAATATTGTGATCACCCTTTTGCTTGTTGTACAATTAGGCCAAGCGCAAAAATATTTTTCTAAAAACGCAATTATCAAATTCCATTCCGATTCACCGATGGAGAAAATTGAAGGCGTCAATTCTACCGCTTCTACCGTCATGGATCTTGCATCCGGAAAAATTGAATTTGCAGCATTAAATAATGCTTTTGTTTTTGAAAAAGCCTTAATGCAAGAGCATTTTAATGAAAACTACATGGAATCTACCAAATTTACAAAGACTGTTTTTAAAGGAGCGATTCAGGATATTAGTAAGTTGAATCTCTCTACTCCCGGAGTGTATAAAATGATGATACAAGGAGATCTGATTATGCATGGTGTTACAAAAAACATCAGCGTACCCGCAGAATTCACAGTTGATGCAAAAGGCGTTCATGCTACGGCAAAGTTTAGAGTAAAATGTAGTGATTATGACATTAAAATTCCTGCAGTAGTAAAAAACAATGTGTCGAATGATGTGGACATCAGTGTAAAAGTGGATTATAATTTATTAAATTCATAATCTGCAAGGTTTTGCGTCAGTTATTTTTGGTAAGTCTAGGATTCCTTTTTAGCTTCTTTCTAAATGCACAAGAAGATTTATTGAGTCTGTTAGGTGCCGAAAAGATCACTTATCTAACAACGGCAAGTTTTAAAAGCAGCCGGATCATTAATAGTCAAAGTATTGAAAATACAGCCAAGGGGGTGTTGGACATTAAAATTCAACACCGCTTTGGATCTGTTGAATCAGGATTTTCCGATTTATTTGGATTGGATGCGGCCACGATTAGATTGGGAGCTGAATATGGACTCACCAATCGATTGATGATAGGCCTGGGCAGATCCAGCTTGGACAAAGCATTGGATGCTTATTATAAATTTAAAATAATACGCCAAAGCAGTGGTAAGAAAGTGATGCCACTCTCCATTTCCGTTTATTCGTCCCTGGCAGTTAAAACAACTCCATTTTCAGATTTGAGTCGGACGAATTATTTTTCCAGTAGATTGTATTATTGTTTTCAAATTCTTGTTGCTCGAAAATTTTCTGAAGGCTTTAGTCTGCAATTGATGCCCACTTTGTTGCATCGTAATTTAGTAAAAACCAATGCAGAAGCTAACGATGTTTATTGTATGGGCATCGGTTTTAGGCAAAAACTCACCAAGCGAACCTCTTTAAACCTGGAGTATTTTTATAGTTTACCCAATCAATTAAGTGAAAATTATTACGCACCCCTCTCAATTGGATTTGATATTGAGACCGGTGGGCATGTTTTTCAGCTGCATTTTACAAATGCCAACGCAATGATAGATAAAGGGTTTATTGGAGAAACCACCGATCGTTGGTCTAAGGGTCATATTCATTTTGGATTTAATATTTCAAGAGTTTTTAATTTATAAACTTGAAATGGTTTAATCCCGGCACTCTATTCAGTAGTGCTCCGTTTTGAAACCTCCTTTATTTATTTCTATCAGGCGAATGCTTGCGCATTCCCAATCGGACCTCATTTCATCATTATTAAAGACTTATTAATCCATTGAATAGCTCGTTTCAAATAAATAAATCCTCGGGGCTGGTAGGATGAATACTTTTACGGCTCATTTTACGGAACTCATGGGCAGTGTTTAAAACATTGTGATTTATTTACTTAAAAAATGCTTAAAAACTTAAGATGGATAATTTGATTCGATCTAAAATGCTTCGTCGCTTTGCGATGGCTTTTAGTTTCTTCGCCACAACGACCTTTTGTGTTTATTCACAAAGTCCGACAGATGCGGTTATGATGGAAGGCAAACGAATTTGTGTTGCACCATTTTTTAATCAGGATAGCTGGGATGAATACTGGGAAGGAACTTTATTGAGAAGCAATGGAAATATAGGTACCTTAACCCGCAACACCTATAGTTTGATGGCTGCAGTTGGAATTACAGACAAACTGAATTTCCTTTTTTCATTACCCTACGTTACAACCGAACCATCCGGTGGTCAATTTAAAGGTGCAAAAGGATTGCAAGATTTAGGGCTTTGGGTTAAAGCTGAACTTTACAAAAAACAACTTGGTAAAGGAAATTTTACCTTGCATGGAATCGTTGGATTAAACGTTCCCATTTCAAATTATTTACCGGATTATGCCCCCTTCAATTTGGGATTGGGTTGTACTGAATTTCAGTCCAGATTAATGGCTCAGTATCTATTTGATTTTGGTACCTATGTTCGGGTAAGTGGTGCTTATTTCAAAAGAGGTACATCAACCATTGAACGAAATTATTATTATGACACGCATGGAAACTACACGAATAAAGTAGATGTACCCAATGCCAATCATAGTTTGTTCACGATAGGACAATGGTTATTTAATAAAAATCTGAAAGTGGATGTTAGCTATGAGATATTTAATACTTTAGGTGGATTTGATATCCGAAGACAAGATGCTGGTTTTATTTCTAACAATATGGAATCAAATAGTTTCCAGGCACAACTTCAATATTTTATTCCACAGCTTAAAGGTTTTGGAATTTATGGAAATTATAGCCAGGTATTGGAAGGTCGAAATGTTGGTAAATCAACTTCAATTATGGCCGGTATAACTTATCAATTTGGTATTTGTAAATCTAAAAATGAACAACAATGAAATTCAATAAAATAGTTTCTCTACTTTCAATCCTCAGCTTGAGCTTTTTAATTTCTTGTGATGAGGATATCCCGTCAAATGTCGCATTTAATGCGTACACCTTTGCAAGTTTGGATCAAAATGCCGGAGATTGGAAACCAATCCTTTTGACAAGCAATGAGCAAATTGCGATCGCTGCGCCAACAGATGTGAGCTCTGCTGAATACAATGCGGAAATTGCTCAACTGAAAAGTGTAAATGCTGCTTTGACTGCGGAGCAAACAAATGCGGTTAAATATTGGACCAATAATCCGATTTTACGTTGGAATGAAATTTCAAGAGAATTATCGGCCAAGTATAATTTAGCACCTGCTCCAAATTCTGATGGTTCCTACCCGGCACCAAATGCAGCGACTCCTGATAAATATCCCTTATTTCCATTTGCGCATCCTCCATATTCCTGCAGAGCTTTTGCTTATTTGGCAGTTGCCCAATTTGATGCCTTGATTTCTTGTTGGCACTATAAGTATAAATTCAATCGCGCAGAACCTTCGACAGTTGATGCCGGCATAAATGTATTATTGCCAAAGGCTAATTTACCATCATATCCTTCGGATGGAGCAACCATTGCTTCAGTTTCACAAGCGATGTTGGCTGCTCTGTTTCCATTGGAAAAAGATTATCTCATAAAAAAAGCGGAAGAATGTAGAAATGCATTTATATGGGCTGGTCTCAATGTACAAAGTGATGTAGATGCTGGAAAATTATTAGGAGAAGAAATTGCAAAAGTAGCTTTGGCTCGTGCAAAAACAGATGGTATGGGAGCTGCACAGACTCCTAAACCTATTTCCGATTCATTAAAACAATTGGCATTTAATACGTTTGGATGGTCATGGACCAATCAGGAAACACCCCCGCGTCCGGTTGGAATTACGCCTTACTTTGGTAAAGTTAAGCCTTGGGCTGTTCCAAATATTGCATCAATAAGACCTCCGGTTCCTCCAAAACCTGGTTCCGCAGAATTCGAAACAGCAGCAAATGAATTAAAAAATATTTTGGATAATCTGACAACGGATCAACGAAAGATAGCAAACTGGTGGGCCGATGGTTTAGGTACCTACACGCCTCCGGGTCATTGGAATCGTTTTGCCTGTGATCAAATTGCTGAAAACAAATTGAACCCTATTCGGTCTGCAAGGATCTTGGCCTATTTGAATATGGCCATACAGGATGCAGGGATTGCCTGTTGGGATGCAAAATACTATTACCACTATCCAAGACCGGTACAAGCTATACCAGGATTTAAAACCATTTTGGGAACACCCAATTTTCCAAGTTATGTATCCGGACATTCTACTTTTTCTTCTGCAGCAGCAGAAGTCTTGACACATTTTTTTCCTACTAATGCCGGTACATTTTCAGCTTACGCAATGGAAGCATCAGATTCCAGAGTATATGCCGGAATTCATTATCGTTTTGATTGTCAAGCCGGATTGGATTTAGGAAAGAAAGTAGCAGAATATACTCTGGCTGTTGCCAAAGCAGATGGTGGGGAATAATTGACCTAATCTTTATCGTTTCATAATCTGGATTTTTTATAAGGGATTCGAATAATTAGAGTGAAAGTTAGCCCTTGATGTCTCTCCTTAACCGGAGGGACATTTTTTTTTATCTTGCAGCTGATTTTTTGAAAATGCAAGTCGAAATAAAACCTTTTGAAGAGTTAAGTCCAATTGAATTATATCGTATCATCCAGTTGCGAATTAATGTGTTTGTTGTCGAACAAAACTGTCCCTATCCGGAATTAGATGATAAGGATATTTCCAGTTATCATCTAATGGTGTGGAATCAGAATACATTAATTGCAGTGACCCGAATTGTTCCACCCGGTATTTCCTATGCGCAGTATGCTTCAATCGGCAGAGTGGCTTCTCATATTGATTACCGACGAAGTGGTGCCGGACGACTGGCCATGCAGGAGAGTATCAACGTTTGCGAAAAATTATTTCCGGGTTATAATATTAAAATTTCTGCCCAAAGTTATTTGATACCGTTTTATGAATCTTTTCATTTTGAAGTATCCAGTGAAGAATATCTCGAAGACAATATTCCTCACCATGCCATGATCAGACATTCAGTTCAGCACGGGTAGCGGCTAATATCTGCTGCACTTCATCCTCGTTTTTGCCTTGAGCATAAATTCTCAATACAGGTTCTGTGCCGGAGGTCCGGATCATCATCCATGCATCATCCTGAAAGTAATATTTCCATCCATCAACCGATTCAAAATTTGAAACCACAAAAGGGCCCCATGTTGGAATCGTTTTTTGTAAGCTACTCTTTACCTGCTCGATTTGATTAACTGTCAATTGCAGATCCAATCGGTCATACGCAAAAGGACCTACGATTTGATAGACCTCATCAATAAGCTGGGTGATGGACTTACCGGTTTCGGCCATAAATTGTAAAATGGTCAATGCAATCCAAATACCATCGCGTTCAGGAATATGACCTTTCACAGCAATTCCTCCCGATTCTTCTCCTGCGACTAACACATCCTCCCGGATCATGTATTCAGAAATATATTTAAAACCAATTTTTGTGATGATGCATTTCATTTGATAATGGTCTGCAAGCTTTTTCAATTTATTGGTTACAGAAAAACTTACCACAGCTGCACCTTTCATTTTTCGGTATCCTGCCAGATAATGGATTAATAATAAAAGGATATGATGAGAGTCAATCATATTACCTTTTTCATCCAACATCGCCAGACGATCCGCATCGCCATCATTTGCAATTCCGATGTAGCGGCCTGGATTGTTTTTAAGAAAACTTTGGATTTCGGATAAATTTTTTGTGATCGGCTCCGGAGCAGTATTCTGAAAACCGGGATTATGTTCACAATGAAATCCTTGTAACTCAGGAAATAAACTCTTCATGACTCGTTGACCGGCACCAAACATAGCGTCATATGCAATTTTATTGGTAGCCCGGATTTGATCTAAATTGAATGCATTTTTTATATGAAGGAGATACTCCTGTTCGGCTTCAATAAATTGAATTTTTGATGCTACAACAAGTTCATCAAAAGAAAACGCAGCTTCTTTAACTTGTTCTGGAATCAAGGATTCCAATTCAGCAATATCGGCCGGAATCGTTGGTCCTCCATAAGCCGATTTCAACTTATAACCATTATAAGAAGGCGGATTGTGACTGGCAGTTATGACGATGCCTAAATCTGCCTGGTGCTTAACAACGGCCAATGAAATCATAGGTGTGCTGACAAATTCAGAATTGATCAAACATTCCATTCCACCGGAAGCTAAAATCTGAGCAATCTCTTGCTGAAAAAGCGGTCCACCAAATCGGCAATCAAAACCTATAACCACTTTTTTGTAATTGCGTTGAATCATCCAGGCCAAGGTACCGCTAGCGATTCGGCGCACGTTTTCAACAGTATAATCCTGAGCAATGATGGCTCGCCAGCCATCGGTACCAAATTTAATTGAATAAGCCATAATCCTTATAAAATGGGCTACAAAGATTGGGAAATTCTGTTGGACTTTAAATCAAAAAACATATTAAATTAATATTATATATATTTGCTATTAAATCAAGGAATTGGATAGTTATAGACACAAAGGTTTGCGGACTCAATTGGTCGCTGAGTTAAAACGGAAAGGCATCAAGAGTCAGGCTGTTTTGGATGCTATACTGGCGGTTCCCAGACATTTATTTTTAGATAAGGCTTTTGAAGAATGGGCCTATAAAGACAATGCGTTTCCAATTGACTGCGAACAGACCATTTCTCAACCATATACAGTGGCCTTTCAAACTGAACTTTTAGATGTAAAGCCAAAGGATAAAATTCTTGAAATTGGACTGGGTTCAGGCTATCAGGCTTGTGTACTGCTCGAATTAGGAGCTAAGGTTTATTCCATCGAACGGCATCAAAAACTTCATGATAAAACGGCTGCCCGGCTTAAAAAAATAGGATATGGCGCCATTCGGACCTTTTTTGGCGACGGTTTTCAGGGATTGGAGCGATTTGCGCCCTTTGATAAAATATTAATTACTGCAGCCGCACCTGAAATTCCGGAAGCCTTGATCCGCCAGCTTAAAATTGGCGGTATCCTGGTGCTACCTTTAAATCAGGGTTCTCATCAAAAAATGCTGCGGGTTATAAAACAAGATGAGCAAAAATTAATCCGGGAGACCCATGGTGATTTTCGATTTGTGCCTATGCTGAAAGGTACAGAGTAAATTTATTTTTCCTCTGAAGCTTTCTATCTTTGGGACTATGTCAGATCATTTTCAATCCAAATTGGTGGAAGGCAAAGCCATTCCACGAGGAAAATTCCCCCACATTAAACGGGCCGGTGATTTTTTATTTGTTTCCGGTACGAGTTCTCGAAAATCAGATAATACATTTGAGGGTGTGGAAGTAGATGCTTTTGGTACAACTAATCTGGATATTCGGGTGCAAACCAAAGCTGTCATTGAAAATATTCGAGAAATTTTACAATCAGTCGATGCGAATCTTTCTGATATTGTGGAAGTCACCAGTTTTTTGGTAAACATGAACGATTTTAAAGGTTATAATGAGGTGTATAATAGTTATTTTGATTATGATGGTCCCACTCGTACCACAGTCGCCGTACACCAATTACCGCATCCCCATTTATTAATTGAAATTAAAGTAATCGCATACAAACCGATATGAGTGATCAAAAAAAATATAGTTCGATCCATTATACTTCGTATTTACAATTGGAAAAAATTCTGGAAGCACAAACCCCCAGAAGTCGCGAGTTAGGAAAAGAAGCTCACGAAGAAACTTTGTTTATTATCGTCCATCAGGTTTACGAATTGTGGTTTAAACAAGTCTTGCATGAAATGGATTCGGTGATGAATTTATTTCGTACAAATCATGTGGATGAAAAAAATATTGACGTAGCAGTTTCCAGGTTGGAACGGGTTACCGAGATTTTAAAACTGATGATTCAACAAGTGCGCGTAATTGAAACGATGACGCCACTTGATTTTTTAGATTTTAGGTCGTATTTGTTTCCGGCTTCTGGATTTCAGAGTTTTCAATTTCGTAAGTTGGAAGTGATGTTGGGATTAAAACAAGAGAAACGGACCAGTTATACTGCTTATCCATACTATCATGAATTCAATAAAGAGCAACAAGATGAAATGCTCCAGTTGGAATCAGCTGCGAGTTTATTTGATTTGTTGCAATCCTGGTTGGAGCGGACACCTTTTTTAGATATTCAGGGATTTGATTTTAAACACAAATATTTACAAGCGGTTTCAAATATGTTGCAACGGGAGCGGGCAGCAATAGAGAACAGCGATTATTTAACCGAACAGGAAAAAGCGATGAGACTCCGAATGAATGGAGATACAGACACCTATTTTGTAAATATTTTTAATGAAGAATTTCACCAACAGCAAATTGAAGAAGGAAAAGTCAGATTGAGTTTTAAAGCAACCATGGCTGCTTTGCTCATTCAATTATATGGCACAGAACCCTTGTTGCAATTGCCTTATCGATTACTCAACGTCGTAACCGAAATGGATGAATTACTGACGATGTGGCGTTATCGCCATTCTCAAATGGTCATGCGTATGTTGGGAAGAAAAACAGGAACCGGGGGTTCTTCCGGACATGCTTATCTGATGGAAACAGTTAAGAAGCATCAGATATTTATTGATTTTCACAATATATCCACCCTGTTAATTCCAAGATCAGAATTACCGGAATTGTCTTCTGAGATGAAACAAACCTTGGGTTTTTATTACAATAATCCAAATCAATAAGATGAAGCGAATCGATATTCATACCCATATTATTCCGGAACATTTACCTAAATGGGCTGATAAATTTGGTTACAATGGATTTATTAGCTTAGATCATCATACAAATTGTTCGGCCAAAATGATGATTGACGGAAAATTTTTTCGCGAAATTCAAAACAATTGCTGGGACCCTAAAATCAGAATACAAGAATGTGATCAACAACACATTCATCTGCAAGTATTAAGCACCATTCCGGTTTTATTTTCTTATTGGGCACAGGCAAAAGATGCCTGGGATATTTCAAGATTTTTAAATGATCATATAGCACAAATTGTGCGGCAATATCCGGATCGTTTTATCGCCTTAGGTACCTTGCCAATGCAGGATCCGCAACTAGCTATTCAAGAAATGGAGCGCGCTTCAACTACATTAGGAATTGCCGGATTTGAAATTGGATCACATATTAATGAGTGGAATTTAGATGCGATGGAGTTGCATGAATTTTACCAGGCCGCTGAAGAATTGGATGTATGTTTATTTGTCCATCCCTGGGATATGGTAGGCAAGGAAAAAATGCCCAAATATTGGTTGCCCTGGTTGGTTGGTATGCCCGCTGAGAGTTCGCTGGCCATTTGTTCGATGATGTTTGGTGGTATCTTTGAAAAGTTTCCAAAACTTCGAGTCGCCTTCGCACATGGGGGAGGAGCATTTCCCGGATCTTACGGGAGAATCAAACATGGATTTGAAGTTCGGCCGGATTTAGTTGCTGTTGAAAATCCAATTCACCCGGATCATTATTTAGGAAAGTTTTGGGTTGATTCATTAGTCCATGATTTGGATATGCTGGATAAAATAGTTGCTTTATTTGGAATTGATAAAGTGGCCTTGGGTAGCGACTATCCGTTTCCACTTGGCGAATTGAAACCCGGAAAATTAATTGAATCATCCGGCTATGATCAAGACGAAAAATCATGGCTGAATTACAGAGCTGCTGAAGAATGGTTGATGGGACCGATGTGTTAATTTGACTCTGATTTTTTTTCATCTCATCCAGAATACTTCCACCAGGCAAAAGCTCTTCGTTTGGATAAATAACTAAAGTCGTTTTCATGTTGGTAAGCTTCTTGTTCAAAACGAATCAGAAAATAGGATTTTCTGGAGTCATACCCTTTCAGTCGGTTGCGGAGAAAATCAAGTCCATACCAGAGGTAAAAAAACAGGATAGCCAATTCCAATTGTTGCTTTAAATGAATTTTCTCGTGATTCAATAATACCGCATCGTTCAAAGATTCTTTATTTCTTAAGAAAATAAATGGCCAAATCGTGAGAGCAGAAGCAAACTGCCCCGTTAGTAAACGGAGGATATATTTATTTACCAGAATCAAAGTACTCTGGTGTGAAAGTACAGGGATAATCCGGATATTTGACATTCTTATTATCATTTGATTTATGAAACAGATTCATTTTGCTATTTTATTCCTGGCTTTTCAATGTAATGCACAAGTTAACCTACCTGCATTTGTAAGAGATAGTTTAGAAGGATATGTCAATCGCGCATTAGTAGATTGGCAAATACCCGGTTGTGCTGTGGCCATCATTAAAGATGGACAAATTATTTTGGCCAAGGGATTCGGTGTGCGCGATATAGCAAATGGTCAAAAAGTAGATGAACACAGTTTATTTATGATTGCGTCTAATTCGAAAGCAGTTACCGGAATCACAATTGCCAAACTGGAAAATGAACAGAAATTATCACTTGACGATAAGGTCAATAAATGGATCCCCTGGTTTAAATTGAAAGATCCACATGCATCGGCGATGGTAACCATAAAGGATGTGCTCTCCCACCGTATTGGATTTGAAACCTTTCAGGGAGATTTTTGCCATTGGGCTACCAATACCAGTCGGGAGGATGTGATCAGACGAATGGCTTTGATTGAGCCGGTCTATGGATTCAGAGATAAATGGGGTTATTGCAATGCAGGATTTGTGGTGGGTGGAGAAATCATTCGTTTGATCAGCGGAATGCCTTGGGAAGATTATATCCAACAAAATTATTTTACACCGCTGGGAATGACCGAAACGCTTCCACTGAGCACTGGATTTGACAGAAGCCCGAACCATTGTACAGCCCATACCATTTACCTCGATTCACTCATCCGGTTAAAATCACCACTCATTGACAATTTGGCTCCTGCAGCAAGTATCTGCAGTTCGGTGGCCGACTGGTCCAAATGGGTTCAATTAATTTTAAATGAGGGAAAATGGAATGGAAAGCAATTAATTCCAGAAGCTGCCATAGCCAAATCCATGACACCATTTTCTGTCAGAGGTAATTTTAAACCTCGCTATAATACCGGACATTTTTCACTTTACGGATTAGGCTGGGATCTGAATGAATACAGCGGCCGGAGATTGGTATCTCACACAGGAGGAGCAGATGGTTTTGTAAGCTCGGTACTGTTGGTTCCGGAAGAAAAATTGGGGATTATCGTATTTACTAACAGCGACGCCAATTCATTTTACCAGGCCTTAAAATGGGAAATATTGGATGCCTATTTGGGCCTGCCTTATCGGAATTATTCGGCCCTTTATCATACATTTTATGCTAAAAACCAGGAGCTCAATCGAAAATGGCACCAATCAATACGGGACTCCGTAAAAAATGCAGGCTTACCTGATTTGGCCTTAAAGCAATATGCAGGCCTCTATTTGAATCCCGTTTACGGTAAAATTGAATTAAAAGAAGAGGGCAAAAACCTTAGAATGACAATGGAACACCATCCGGATCAGTCTGCTTTACTGGAATATATGGGCTCCAACCGATTTTTATGTACCTATACTAACCCAACTTTAGGAATTGAAGTATTCCCTTTTGAAGTAAAAAAGAAGCGGGTAAAATCATTTCGACTTAGATGTGCTGATTTTGTAGAGTTTACAAGCTATGAATTCATAAAGAAACATTAAAAATAATCTTGATGAATCAGATTCAATTCCTGAAGTTTGTTTTAGATTTGTGCTACCCATGATCAGGGAGTAATCCCCATTTTCAAAACTTCTAAATCAAGCTGTGAATTGTAACAAATTCATATTAGTACTGGTATATCTATTACTGATCATTGGAAAAGTGCTCAGTCAATCTTTGGCGTCTGTAAGTCGCCCGGAGATCATTGGGGATCATATTGATACTATTCGTTATATTAATTCCAATGCAAAGGAAGATTTTCATCTTGTTAAAGCCACTTTGTATAAAAAGGTGGAAAAAATGCCGGTTTTTTCAGGTTGTGAAACTGATTTAGACCCTGAAGAATGCAGCAAAAAAAGGTTGATCGACCTTTTATACAATCAAATTAAGTATCCTATTGAAGCAAAAAAACAGCGCATCCAGGGGGTGGTCTATGCCAAATATATCGTTCGAACAGATGGTAGTTTGACAGGTATTCGGATTGAACGGGGCATTGGTGGAGGTTGCGATGAAGAAGTCCTTCAATTTATTAATCTACTGCCCAAATATGTGCCCGGCACCCAAGATGGGAAAGCCGTACCGGTTCAAATTACCCTGCCGGTAAAATTCAAGTTGATGAAATAGTTTGTTTATTCTATAAGCAATAATTCCATTGAGCCATGCTCCCAACAAATTGATCTAATGGCCTATTGAGCAATTTTCTCATGAACTATCGAATCGGAAAACAAGACAAAATTTTAACCATAATCTGACATTGCACAGCTTTAATAATCATTACCAGGTTAAGAATTAAAAAAAACAATAGATCACCAATAGGTTTAATAGAGCCTACGGATCATTTCGACTCGAAATAACAATGCAGGATTAAATTTTTTTAGTGTTAATAAACACACCTTATCTATGCCAATCCAATGCCTTTTTAAAATGGATACTGGATCCAACTGATTCTGAAATTCAAGCAATTGATAATAATTAGTACTATATTTGAATTCAAGCTTTAGAGGCTGGAATTTAATATCAAAGCTAATATGTGTTTTTTGCCTGAATAAATTTGAAATGAGTAGAAAGCAATCCATAAAATATGCTTAGGTTATTTGTGGTTTTATATATTATAATGAATTTTCCTGTCAGTAAATTAGGATGCCAAATGTGGTCAGGAAATGTCAAATGGCTGTATAGTCAGTATGATTTTATACCAGATACTATTCCAAAATTTATTGAATTCAAAAAGACAAAAGATACATCTGTTTTAAACAGAAATTGTATTCAAATTGAAGAGCGCCGGGTTAAAATTGTAAATAATAAATTGATATTTAGTCAGGCTTTGAAACATATTTTATGTAGTGGAAATAATGAAATTGATTATTTTGATATAAACAGCTCAAAATTCTACAACTTGTATAATTTTAATTTGAATGAGGGGGACACTGCAATTAGCTATTGTCCTAATTTTCAAAGTTTAACTTATAGTCGAATTGATTCAATAAGAACTGAAATGATTGGTTTACGCACATTGAAAGTCCAATATCATCGTGAATTATTTATTAACAATAGTACTTGTAATTTAAGTTGGAGAGTAATAGAAGGAATTGGTTCTGTAAAATACCTGTTTCCACAATATGCGGCAGTTGACCCGCCTGAGGGAGGATTTTTACTTTGTTATAAAGAAGATGAAAATATAATTTACCCAGAGGAACATCCGGAATGTGAATTTATCACAGCATCAGATGACGAAAGCAAAAATGAGTTAAAAGTCTATCCCAATCCGGTAAATAGAAAACTATATTTAAAAGGCGGGTCAATTGAACTTGCTCTGCTTTTTGATGTAAACGGAAAGCAACTTATAATGTCAAAAAGTAGAGAAATTGATTTAGAAGAATTTCAAGATGGATTCTATTTTATTAAATTAGTATCGAAGTCCAAAACGTGCTCAATGAAAATTTTGAAAACGAAATAATGACTAGAATGTAAATTCTCCACTTTTAAAACATCACGTTAGTTCTGTCAATTTTTAGTAGAAATTATTCCTATAAAAATCCAAACTTAGTCAAAGTTTTTTTAGCCAAGTTCGTGTAATTGTATAAATAAAAAAAAGTGCACTGAAAACTATTTCATATAGATCATTTACAACTAAGCTTCTTATTAAGGCTCGGTTAATATGAATTTATGAAGCGGATAAAAAGTATTGCTATTGATCCTGTTCCAAAATAGGGAAATAAAAAAAAGCTGGACTTGTTTTCACAAATCCAGCTTCTATTAATTTGATTAAATTAGGTGTATCCTGTTGCTTATTTTAGGACACTAAATTTTCGGATAATCCGCTGATTATTGGATTCAAATAATACAAAATAGATACCTGAATGAATGGCGCTTCCTAAATCACTTAATCGAATGTTTATTTCTTCACTCATATGTTGGATCCCCTGTTTATAAATAACTTGATTTTGACTATTTAAAATTTGCAATTCACCCGAAAGAACAGGATAGATAAAATCAATGGTCAGCTCATCCTGCACGGGATTTGGGTAAACGACAAGATCATTCTCTAAATCTTCCAATAGTTCCTGGTTAACTGATTCACCGTGTTGATTGATCCCAAGACCTGTATCCGCAGTGGATAGACGATTGCCTCCACAAGTTGAACCATTACATGGACCCAAAAATCCTCCTCTATTGATATGATTTTGTACAGCAGAATAATAGGTACAAACAGTTTGTCTGCCTCCACTCGGTGTTTTAGTACAAACGATTACTTTGGTACCCCCTCCACATTTCCATGCTGCAATGACATTGGATTCTCCAGGAGGATATTTGCAATCTGGTTTGCCATCTTCATTGTTATCTACCAAATCGTCACCACCGGGACATTGATCACAGGCATCCCCAACTCCATCGCAATCACTATCTGCTTGTGATGGATTATAGGTATTCGGACAATTGTCATACTCCAGGCAGATTCCATCTCCATCGGCATCACGGCAACAGATTTGTTGAAGTGTTACCGTATAAGCTCCTCCATTATCACCATATACTCCATCATCTACGCCAACTCTTAGTTTGGACGGCCCATTTGGAGCAGGAATCAAAAGATTCATATCGATAATAAAGGAATATTTGTTATTTGATTGGTAGCTTGGTACAAATGGAGGACTTACTTCTGTATTGCTTATTATATCAAAGACGATTTTCAAATAAGCATTGTCATTTGT
>CAYMGR010000023.1:0-18712 GCA_964389985.1 uncultured Saprospiraceae bacterium | reverse complement strand
CAACCTACATTGAGACAGGTACCACCCAACTGCTCATATTTTTCGATGAGGCTTACCTTCATACCTAACTGAGCACAACGGATGGCAGCAACATATCCACCTGGACCTGATCCTATGATTGCGACATGCATCTCCTTACATTAATGAATTAAAAACTACTGGCCCTGCTTTTTGTTTTTATCAAAAGGTCTTCTTCTGAAATTTTTCTTTTTCTTTTTCTTTTGCTCCGGCAATTCAATTTCGCCCGTTACATCAACATATTCGTTTTCAACTTTTTTAGCGATCTCATTCGCATCTTCTTTGGCTATAATTTCATCCGGGCGTTGGCCTTTATCATTCATCGATTTAATCTCGCGAACATATTCTGGTGATAAAGGCATCACAATAGATCGGCCTCGTTCTGGTTCGTATGCATAATAAAGGACTCCTCTAAATATATCTACTTTTACAAGACTTGCCTTGCCCTTCATGGAATACAATTCATCTACATTGGAAGGATATTTATCCAGTTCGTCAACATATAAATCCAATTCATAATTTAAGCAACACTTTAATCGTCCGCATTGACCAGTCAGCTTGGATTGATTGATTGCAATATTTTGATACCGGGCAGCATTCGTGTTGACGGTCTTGAAGTCAGATAACCAGGTTGAACAACAAAGTTCGCGTCCACAAGATCCGATTCCTCCAATCCGGGCAGATTCCTGGCGAGCGCCAATTTGCCACATTTCAATTTTAGCTTTAAATTCTTTTGCATAAGATCGGACCAATTCTCTAAAATCTACCCGACCATCAGCTGTATAGTAGAAAGTAGCCTTTTTTAAATCAGCCTGCACTTCCACATCACCAATTTTCATATCCAATTTCAGATTTCTGGCAATCACGCGTGCTTTTACTAAGAAACTATGTTCCAAGGCACGTGATTCTTCCATGCGCTCGATATCCCGCTGATTAGCACGTCTTAAAATATCAAAGGTGATTCTATTCTCTTGAAAATTCTTTTTTCGCATTTGCAATTTGACCAAATCACCCATCAGGCTCACCCGACCAACATCATATCCACCGTAACCTGTATCCACGACGACTAAATCACCTGTCGTAAATCGCTGAAACTCTGGAATTTTATAAAATGTCTTTCGAGAACCATTTTTAAAACTGACTTCTGCTAATTTAACTTCCTGAGGATCTTCTAAATCTAAAACGGTCAACCAATCATAGGTATTCATTTTATTACAACCTCCGCTGGCGCAATGTCCTTTATCACCACATCCAGATGGCATTCCGTTTTTCTGTGTTCCACAACTCGTACATCCCATACTAATACATTTTAATTTGAATGTTTAACATTTCTTAATATATGTGCCAATTGAATACAAAAATTGGTCATCATCAATTTAACATTGGCGTTACGCTGCAAATACAATAAAGCATCATTCATAAGTTCATTCCAGGATTCAATTTGATTTATTTGCAGGCTACCGGATAATTTTAAAGCGTAATTTAAAACCGGACTTGAACTAGATTCTGTTCTGGGTTTTAATTTATATTTTTCGCGAATGACCAAAGATAAAACTTGCTGAACCCATAGAAAAAAATTCTTCTGCTCCTCTTTAGACCAGGTTGCAAATTTTTCAATCCACTCATTCATTCCTATTACATTGTACGTATAAGAAACTTGCAAAAGAATTCTCAGGGAATCGATTGAAGGGACATTCTGATTTGCCAAATAATCTAAAGCTTCCTGGATATTTCCATTTGTTGAAATAAATGCAGAAAGCAATTGTTCTTCATTAAAGTCACCATTATTTTTCAAATACTGGATGGCATCCATCTTATCGATGGCGCTCAATCTGAAAAGTTGAGCTCTTGATAACACAGTCGGCAAGAGTAACTCTAAATTCTCAGCTAATAAAATAATATAAACGTGATCCGGGGGTTCTTCGAAAAATTTCAACAACCGATTGGAATCTTTACCTAAATATTCCGGTAACCAAAGTAATAAAACTGAATGCTTTGCTTCAAAGGGTTTTAAAGAAAGTGTGGAAAGTACATTTCCAATTTCAACCACTGAAATATTCGCATTCTTCCGATCCCCCTCTAAAGCATTAAACCAATGCGAAATACCCATGAATGGCTTTTCCTGAATAGCAGCTCTCCAGCTAGCATAATGTTGTTGACAGGTTTCCTTTGGATTGTTTAATGGAAATGAAAAATGCAAATCCGGATGAATCATCTTCATAACTTTCCTACAGGAGTCGCAGATTCCACAAGGCTTTAAGGCAGCAGTGCATAATAAAGTCTGAGCGAGACTTAAACCCATCAAGAGTTGCCCATTTCCAGGGCGTCCATAAATGAGACTAAAATGTGGAAACCGATTTTGATTGATTGCCTGTTCCATTTTGGACAATAAGACCTGCTGAGAAATGAGTTGGTCAGACCACAGTTCTTTCTGAATATCCAGTACAATATCTTCTTGCTCAAATAGCATATAATAGCCTAATTCACAAAATTAGGAAAAAAAAGTTGTAATTTAATACTTGATTTTTAATTATATACATATATAATAAATGCATATACATATAATTCTGATGAAAGGATCTGGATTCAAAACCGCGCCGGGCCAGGCAGGTAAACTGAATTATTTTAGGCTATTGATTAAAAATCCCGGTAATACCCCAGCCAATAAAGTCAGTATAGTAAATACAAACAAAAGCCCTTTATAGGCCCACGGAATAGACCAGCTTTGATCC
Source organism: uncultured Saprospiraceae bacterium (assembly GCA_964389985.1). GTDB lineage: Bacteria > Bacteroidota > Bacteroidia > Chitinophagales > Saprospiraceae > Vicinibacter. The sequence continues at coordinate 15,962 of CAYMGR010000023.1, read as the reverse complement.
GAACTTTTGCTATACATTGCATTGATGACTTTGTAATAATAAAACATAGAGATTACAGCAGTCAATACTGCAACGATGACTAACGCAGTATAATTATTTTGAATGGATTGGGTGAGCATAAATACTTTAGCCATAAATCCAGCTGTAAGGGGTCCACCTGCCAAAGAAATTAATGAGATGGTCATGACTAAGGCTAAACTTGGATTGCTTTTTGCAAGTCCTGTAAAAGATTCTATGGTGTCTGATCCACTTTGTGTTTCAACAAAATGGATAACAATAAAACCGACTAAAGAAGCAGACGCATAGGCTATAAAATAAAAAAGCATGGTCCAGTCAACAAATTCACTTTGATAGAGAAAACCCAAGAGGATAAAACCAGATTGCACAATACCGGAGTAAGCCAAAAGACGTTTAACACTTTCCTGCGTGACGGCCAATATATTTCCAATTATTAAAGTTGCTAAAATGAGTAAAACAAAATACCAATTGATCCATTCAGGCATGACCAATAAATTCATTTGTACCAATCGATAAAAACCTGCAATAGCGGCTATTTTTACCATTGTCGACATCGCTGCTGTAAATAAACTCGGTGTCCCCTGATAGACATCAGGAGCCCAAAAATGAAACGGAACCAATGCGACTTTCAATGCAAATGCAGTAAATAAAAATAAGAATCCAAAATGCATCATTACAGATTGTGAGGCCACGGTTTGTGTCATCGATAAACTTCCGCTTTCAGCATAAATCCAGGCGATTCCGAATAACATAATAGCACTAGTAAACGAGCCTGTAATAAAATATTTTAAGGATGCTTCGTTGGATAAAATACTTCTTCTGTTCGCTCCGGCCAATACATACATACTAATTGATAAAATTTCAACGCCTAAAAACAAACTGGTATAATTTAAGGCACTGACCATGAGTACGGCTCCAATAACAGAAAATAAAAAGATACCTAAAAAATCTGAAAGTTCTTCCTGGCCTCTATTTTTAAACAAATTGAAAAATGGCAATAAACCCAATGCGCAATACATAATGATAAGCGAAACTTTGCGAGGCAATCCATCTACCTGAACCATATCCATTAAATAATGATTCCAAAAAGTTTGATTGCTGGACAATGAAAAAATCGCTGCTATTAAAGCTAGAATTGCGATTGGCATCAGCATATAACGCATTCCGCTAAATCCTAAAAAAAGTATCAGCAAACCTGCAATTGTTAATATTATTAATGCTAGCATCATAGTTTGATCAATTTTCTGGCACGAAGTTCATGAATTTATAAGCAAACTGACCGAAGCCGATCCAGTCTGCCGGAAAAAAGCCAAAGGCAAGAATTAAAATAACCAGAAACAAAAAGATATAATCTTCTGAAAGACTTAGTTTTTGAAATGATAGAATATTGGAAGAGGGTACTCCAAACATTGTTTTCTGGTACCATCGCAACATGTATGCGGCACCAAAAATTAAAGTTAACGCAGCAACTAATCCAAAATAAAATTTAAACTCAACCAAAGACCAGATTAAATAAAATTCACCAATAAATCCGCAGGTTAATGGAAGGCCAATTGCAGACAGAAGGATGATGAAAAAATAAGCAGCAAACTTTGGATTGTTTCTGGCAATTCCAGAATAAGAATCAATCGTATGTTCCTGAGTGCGTCGTATCATAACATCTGCAGCAAAGATCAATCCTGCAACAGCAAGACCATGTGCCAACATCGCAAAGAGAGCACCTTGAATTCCTTTATTTGTAAGCGTCATCGTACCCGCCGCCATTAATCCAATATGGGATAACGAAGAATAAGCAATTAAACGAATGATATCCTTTTGTCTCCAGGCTATGATGGCTCCATAAACGACTCCCGCCACACACAAAAAAACGATCCAATTAAACCAATCATACACAACTTGAATAAAAAAGAAATTAAATCGTATAAATCCAAAAATACCCATCTTGGAAAGCAATGCTGCTAAAATCATAAGAGTCGGTCGATCTGCTTGAGAATATAAATCAGCTTGCCAGGTATGAAATGGAAACAAAGGAGCTTTGATAGCAAATGCAACAAAGAAGGCTGCAAATAGCCAATACTGATATTTTAAAGAAAGTTTATACTGATAAAAATCTGCCCAGCTATCTAATCTCAATTGTGCAAACATATTAGATTGATAAAATAAGATAGCTGCTAACATGAGTAATCCACCAAAAACGGTATAAATGAAAAATTTAAATACAGCCGGTTTGCGTTTGGGGCCTCCAAAATTCAACACTAAAAAATAGACTGGAATCAAGGTCGCCTCAAAAAAGATCAAAAAAGTCATCGGATTCTGTGCGCAAAAAAATGCATTTAGAAACGTATGCGTCAATCCGATTAATCCATAATAAGATGCCGGCCTGTCATTCCCCTTGACCAGGGTTGCCAGGACACTTAAACAAATGACAATTTGGGTTAAAAGTAAAACTAAGATATTGGCGGCATCCATTCCAAAGTAAATGGATGCACGAATAGCCGGAATCCAGTTATAATAAAAACCAAAGGCCAGATAATTATCCTTTACATTATATGCCCCCAGCAATTGAATAAAATAAAACAAGCTAAAGACTGAAGATGCCAATGCCAGGTAGGAAGCCCATTTTTTTCCTACAGCAAAACTGAATAAGGAAAAAACAAACGGAATTAAAATGAGTAACCCTGCTGAATTCATGACTTATCTATAAATAAATAACAAGACAATTAATAAAATACTGACTGCGGTACTTAATAAATACCAACTCAGTTTTCCTGATTGCAAATTTTTCAAAGCATAACTGGACGACTCAATCAGTCGATCCGGTATCTGTATCACGCGGTCTAAGATTCCAAATTCAAATTGATTCATCATCCAGGCCCCGGATCTTTTAAGTGGATTGACTAATAAAATAGCATAGATCTCATCGAGATAAAACTTATTAACCAGGATTTTAGATAACAAAGAACGATCCTCCTCGAAGACATCTCGTTTATCAGTAACAAATTTCCGATATGCCAAATAAGAAATGATGGTTAATGCAACTACGGTAAGTCCCCATAAGGTGTAATCAAATCTATGAGAAACATGGAAGCGCGGTTGCCCAATTGACTGGGCTAAAAACTTATAAAGTTTATGCTCTCCTCCCATAATTTCAGGTAGTCCGGCGAATCCTCCTACTATAGAAAATACAGCCAATACCATTAATGGGATCAGCATGGAATAAGGAGATTCATGAGCTTTTTCAAACGTAGATGGGGATCCTCTGTGTGTGCCATGAAACGTAGAGAATAATAAACGAAACATATACCATGCAGTAAACACAGATGCGAAAGCCAACACTAAAAAAAACCAAAAGTTTTTTGAGTATGCTGCTGCCAGAATTTCATCCTTAGAAAAGAATCCGGCGAATGGTGGACAACCTACTATGGCTAATGTACCAATTAACATGACAGCATAGGTCCATTTCATTTTTGATTTTAATCCACCCATTTTACTAATGTCTTGTTCACCATGTAATCCGTGAATCACACTTCCCGCTCCAAGAAATAAGAGCGCTTTGAAAAAGGCATGCGTCATGACATGGAATACTGCTGAAATATATGCTCCTACACCAAGTGCCACTGCCATATAACCTAATTGACTCACCGTAGAATAGGCCAATATTTTCTTGATGTCGTTTTGCTTTAGAGCAATACTTGCAGCAATGATAGCCGTTAAACTTCCTACAATCCCGATAATGCTTAAACTTACTGTAGAATAATCAAACAAAAAATGCATCCGGGCAACTAAATAAATACCGGCCGTAACCATAGTCGCTGCGTGGATTAATGCGGAAACCGGGGTCGGACCTGCCATGGCATCAGGCAACCAGGTAAACAATGGAATCTGGGCTGATTTTCCACAAACACCTAAAAACAATAACAAGCAGATTAATAAAATTTGAGGATCATTCATTTGCCCTTCTTCCTGGAGGGTTTCATGGATATCCGTAAATTCGATACCACCAAATTTATTGATGATTAAAAAGATAGCAATTAAAAAACCAAGATCACCTATCCGGTTCATGATAAATGCTTTTGCGGCTGCCCGATTGTATTCTTTATTTTCAAACCAAAAGCCAATTAATAAAAATGAGCATAAGCCAACTCCTTCCCAACCTGCAAACAACACGACCAAATTGGAACCTAACACCAATAATAACATTGAAAATAAAAATAGATTCATATAGGCCATAAATCTTGAATAGCCTAAATCGTGATTCATATATCCTGTAGAATATGCATGAATCAAACTACCAACACCTGTTACAATAAATAACATGATGATGGTCAAATGATCAAAATAAAAACTAAAATTAATCCTGGCGGATCCTTCTGCTATAAACCATGTATATAATGAAATCGTTTGCGGAGCGCCTGCTAAATATTTATAACTTAGAATAGTACCTGCAAAACTAGTAAGGGGTCCTAAACATGCAATTGCGCTGACAAGCCCCTTTGGTAGTTTGGTGCCCAAAAATCCATTGATGATAAATCCAATCAAGGAGGGCCAAAGGATTAAATGTAAAATTAATGTTGCATCCATTCTGGGTATTGCTTACTTAACCTTTCAATTGATTGAATAAATCAATATTGGTTGTCTTTAAATTTTTATACATCATAACAATAATGGCTAATCCAACAGAGACTTCTGCTGCTGCAACTGCCATAATAAATAAAACCATTACTTGCCCCGAAGCATCTCCGCGATATGCAGATACCGAAACCATTAATAAATTAACCGCATTCAACATGATTTCGATACACATAAATACGATGATGATATTTCTGCGAATTAAAACCCCAATCATTCCAATAAAAAACAAGCAGCTGCTTAAAAGCAAATAATGGTGTAAGGGTACCGTTCGAATCATTTCAGGAATTGCATTCATGGGATCAGGTTTTTAACACTTTCTAATCGTTCTTTCCGTCCTAAAAGCACCACTCCAATCATGGCTACTAAAAATAAAACTGAACATATTTCCATTGGGAACAAATAATCCCGATACAAAATTTCTCCTAAATTCTCAACCAATCCAATTTCATATCCACCTGTATTTTCAACGGGTATGGTACTACTGGTGCGATACGCAGATAAAAGCATTAAAAATAAACCGGCTCCTGACAAGGCTGCTGATGAAACCGGAATCCAGGATTTGAATCGTTCAATTTCCTGATTAAGATTGAGAAACATCACTACAAATAAAAACAATACCATAATGGCTCCAGCATACACCACGACATTTACCAACGCCAGAAATTGGGCATTTAATAACACATAGTGTGCAGATATCAAGAAAAAAGTAATTACTAAAAATAAAATACTCCTTATGGGATGTTTAGAGATAATGACCATTAATGCTGTAAAAAGGGTCAAACTTGAAAGTATATAAAAAAGGTTTTGCATTAATTGAGCTTCATGGGTTCTACTAATCGATCTTTTCCATAGATAAAATCATTTCGTTCAAAACTCGGAGGAGCCATCACATCATTTTGTAAAAAAATTGCAGCTTTTGGACACGCCTCTTCACACAATCCACAAAAGATACAACGCAACATATTGATTTCATATACAGAGGCATACTTTTCTTCCCGATACAATTGAAGTTCTTCAGGTTTACGCTCTGCAGCAGTCATGGTGATTGCTTCTGCAGGACAAGCCAATGCACACAGACCACAAGCGGTACAACGCTCTGCGCCCTGATCATCACGTTTGAGGATATGCAAGCCTCTAAACACTTCACTCATTGGCCGCTTCTGCTCCGGATATTTGATCGTGGCTTTTTTCTTAAAGAGATGACTTAATGTAATCGCCATTCCTTTAAGGACAGCCGGCAAATAAATTCGCTCCATAAACGACATGGGTTTACGGAACATGATTTTTCGCCTATTGGTCAATTTATATTCAATCATTTTTAAGACTTAAATAATATAAATACTCCGGTTAAAATGATATTCAGTACAGCTAAAGGTATTAAAACCTTCCACCCTAGATTCATTAATTGGTCATATCGGAATCGGGGTAAGGTCCAGCGAATCCAAATAAACAAAAAGATAAAAAAGAATATTTTTCCAAACATGACTGCCGCTCCTAAAATAGTTTTAGTTAATCCAGGATCCATCGCACTTATAAATGGAAACTGATACGCTCCAAAATATAAGGTAGCCAATACCGCACTACTCACAAACATGTTGATATATTCTGCAAACAGATAAAAGCCTAATTTCATGGATGAAAATTCTGTATGGTATCCTCCGACCAATTCTGTTTCGCATTCCGGAAGGTCAAAAGGTGCCCGATTGGTTTCAGCAAAAGCGCATATAATAAATATAAGAAAACCCAAAGGTTGATACAATACATTCCAATGCCACCCCTGTTGTTGGTCTACAATATCCCGCAACGATAAACTGGATGTAACCATGATTAGGGATACGATTGATAATCCCATAGCTAATTCGTAACTGATGTTTTGTGAAGCTGCACGTATAGCACCTAATAAACTAAATTTATTGTTGGACGCCCATCCTCCAATTAAAATTCCGTAAACACCTAAAGACACAACGCCAAATAAATATAAGATGCCTACATTCAGATCACAAGCCTGCATTGAAAAAATCTGATCACCCCATGGCAAATCCGGCGCAAATGGAATGACCGCACTTGTCATCAAAGCAGTAATCATGAAAAATCCAGGTCCCATAATAAATAACCAGCGATCTGAATCCTTAGGAATAAACTCTTCTTTAAAAAATAACTTAATTCCATCAGCCAGTGGTTGTAATATGCCAAATGGTCCTGCACGATTGGGTCCAATGCGATCTTGTAAAAAAGCGGCTAACTTTCTTTCAGCATAGGTTGAATACATTGCGATAAACAAAGACAAGCCAAAAATGACCGAGATAAAAATTATTTTAAATATTAATTCGCTCATTCTGATACAAATTTGGCATCCACATTTACTGCCGGTGAAATGACCGGTAATTCATATTTATTAGCAGATATAACGGATTCATCACCCATCTCTCTTGGGCCTTCTATTGTCCAATCGGATGCGGCTTTATGTTCAAATCTGCATTCATTACATATAAAATCTTCTACTTCCCCAAACGCATTTTTTCGCGCGGTAATCCGGATCACATCCTCTCCTTTCATCCAAGCGATCGTTTTACCAGAACATTTTGTACACGCTCTATGTGCATTAAACGGTTTTGAAAACCAAACGCGTTGTTTAAACCGATACGTTTTATCCGTTAACGCACCTACCGGACATACATCGATTATATTTCCCGAAAAATCTTTATCTATTGCCTCTTGAATATAAGTACTGATCTCAGAAACATCGCCTCTGTTTAAAACTCCGTGCACCCTTGAGTTGGTTAATTGTTCAGCAGCATAAACGCAACGATAACATAAAATACATCGCGTCATATGTAATTGTACATAGGGACCAATGTCTATTTTATTAAATGTACGACGGCCTTCCTCATAACGAGTGCCTTCTGTACCATGCTCGTAGGATAAATTTTGTAAATCACATTCGCCTGCTTGATCACAAATTGGACAATCAAGCGGATGATTAATTAATAAAAATTCAACAACTCCATTACGCGCCTCCAAAACTTCTGGTGAACTTTCATTTTCTACGACCATGCCGTTTTCAACCCGGGTTAAACAACTCGCAACTAATTTAGGCATTGGACGTGGATTGGCTTCACTTGTCTGGGCGACTTTCACTAAACACACGCGGCATTTTCCACCGGTATCTTTTAAAGACGAATAATAACACATCGCAGGCGGATACTTCCCTCCAAGCTGTCGTGCAGCTTGTAAGATCGTAGTGCCAGCTGGTACTTCGATACTCCTTCCGTCGATGGTAACTTTTAAAAGATTTTCCATTCTAATTATTTTTTAATGGCTCATAGCCGATTCAAAATGCAAATGCTTTGCATTACATAAATCCGGATGATTAATATGAGCTTCAAATTCTTCTCTAAAATGTCGAATTGCACTTGCAACAGGCCAAGCAGCAGCTTCTCCCAATGGGCAAATCGTTTTACCTTCTATTTTCTTTGCAACATCTACCAACAAATCGATATCACTTAGTTTTCCATGTCCATATTCTATTCGATGTAAAACTTTTTCCATCCATCCGGTCCCTTCGCGACATGGACTGCATTGTCCACAACTTTCATGATGATAGAAACGGGTAAAATTCCACAAATTTCTAACAATACAAGCTTGATCATCAAAAACAATAAACCCACCGGATCCAAGCATGGTGCCACTTACAAATCCTCCATCAGAAAGTGATTCATACGTCATCAAGCGGGATTCCTGAGCAGCAGTTTTTAAAATGAGATGCTTGGGTAAAATTGGAACAGAAGAACCACCAGCGACAACAGCTTTTAATTCTCTTCCACCAGAAATTCCACCACAATACTGATCACTGTAAATAAACTCTTCAACCGGAACACCTAATTCAATTTCATATACGCCAGGTTTATTGATATTGCCACATGCAGAAATTAATTTAGTCCCGGTACTTTTCCCGATTCCTATTGCAGCATAGGCTGCTCCTCCATGATTTACAATCCATGGTACCGCAGCAATTGTTTCAACATTATTAACGACCGTTGGACAGCCATATAATCCCCAAACTGCAGGAAAAGGAGGTTTATTTCGTGGGTTTCCCCGTTTACCTTCTAATGATTCTAATAATGCAGTTTCTTCTCCACAGATATACGCGCCACCTCCTGGTTGAACATAAAGATCTAAATCATATCCACTCCCTAATATATTCTTACCTAAATAACCTTTTGCATAAGCTTCTGCAATAGCTCTTTCAAGGATGCGGATGATATACATCATTTCTCCACGCACGTAGATGTAGGAAGTTTTAGCTGTCAATGCAAACGATGAAACAATCATTCCCTCTATGAGTAAATGTGGAATGTGTTCCATCAGGTATCGATCCTTAAAGGTCCCTGGTTCAGATTCATCTGCATTACAAACTAAATATTTAGGTTTGTCAGATTTCTTATCTAAAAAGGACCACTTCATACCAGTTGGAAATCCTGCACCACCCCGACCACGCAATCCGGACGTTTTGACTTCTTCCACGACTTGATCTGGAGTGGATTGCTTCAGTGCTTTTTCGACAGATTGATATCCTCCATGTTTCAAGTATCCTTCAATGGATTGAATATTCGGTTTATCAATATGTTCTAATAATAGTTTCCTTCCCATCTTATCCTTTTGACCTTAATTCATCAATTAATGAATCTATTTTTTCTTTATTGAGATGTTCATGGTATTTATAATCTGGCCCGATTTGCAAAACAGGACCGGTACCACAGGAAGCTAAACATTCAACCGGTTTAATGGTAAACAAACCATCAGCTGTTGTTTCTCCTTCTTCAACATTTAATTTTTCTTTTAAATATTGAATCATATTTTCTGCGCCTACTAAGCAACAAGGACCCGTGCGGCAAACTTCCAAAACATATTTGCCTACTGGTTTGACATGAAACATGGTATAGAATGTAGCCACCTCATACACTTCAATGGGTTTAATGTCTAATACTTCTGCTACTTCATCCATGACTTTCACGGGTAACCATCCATGTTGTTCCTGAGCTAAATGCAAAATCGGTAATAAAGCAGATTTGTGTTTGCCTTCCGGATATCTTTTCTTAATATCCTCAAATTGTTTCAGTTGTTCGGTTGTAAAAGGCATATCTATAATCTTTATTTCCTTTGGTATGATATTTTATCTTTTAAAAAATTTCAATTTTATCATGCATCCAATTCACCTGCAATTACATTTAAACTACTCATCACGACGATCGCATCAGATAATAATTGTCCTCTAACCATTTCCGGATAGGCTTGGTAATAAATAAAACAAGGTCTCCTGAAATGCAATCGATAGGGGGTGCGTCCACCATCGCTGATCAAATAAAAACCCAATTCTCCATTTGCACCTTCTACCGCCTGGTAAACTTCACCAGCCGGTGCATCAATTTCACCCATAATAATTTTAAAATGGTAAATCAATGCCTCCATATTTTTATAGACCTCCTGCTTAGGCGGTAAATAGTATTTATCGCAATCAGCATGAAAAACACCAGGCTCTAATTCCTGGATTTTTTTCATTGCTTGCTCAACTAAACTGAGACTCTGCCATATTTCTTCATTTCTAACCACAAAGCGATCATAGGTATCGCCGGTAGTTCCAACAGGTATTTCAAATTTAAAATCTTCGTAGGAGCAATAAGGTTCTGCAGTCCGCAAATCGTAATCTAATCCACAAGCTCTTAAGTTAGGTCCTGTAAATCCGTAATTTAATGCCCGTTCCATACTAAGTCCTCCTGTATCTATGGTTCGATCCATAAAAATGCGGTTTCGGGATAATAGATTTTCAAACTCACGCCATACTGGTGGAAAATCTTTTAAGAAGCGCTTTGTTTTTTCAAATACGATGGGATTAAAATCACGTTCAAATCCACCGATTCGGCCCATATTAGTGGTCAGACGAGCGCCACAAATTTCTTCATAGATTTCATAAATAAATTCACGCCATTGATAGACGTAGGTAAATGCAGTGAGCGCTCCGGTATCAACCCCTAAAATTGAATTACAAATAATGTGATCTGAAATGCGGGCTAATTCCATTACCATCACACGCATATAATCTACCCGTTTAGGCACTTGAACGCCCAATAATTTTTCTATAGTTAAAAACCATCCGGTGTTATTGATCGGCGCTGAACAGTAATTTAAGCGGTCCGTCAAAGGAGTGATTTGATAAAATGGACGTCGCTCTGCTATTTTTTCGAAGGCCCTGTGAATATATCCAATCGTTTGTTCGCCATGAACGATCCGTTCCCCATCGAGCGTAAGTACATTTTGAAAAATTCCATGTGTGGCCGGATGTGTAGGACCTAAATTTAAGGTATTATAAGATATCTCTGGTCGTTCAGGTAACTTGATATTTGCTAAAAATTCTAAATTGGTCTTCATCCCTTTATCTTCCAAATTGATAATCTATTTTATCTTCCCTGTTAGGATCTTCCAAAGGAAATTCTTTTCTCATTGGAAACGCGGTCATTTCATCCATATTTAAAATACGTCTGAGATTTGGATGACCTAAAAATTGGATCCCGTAAAAATCATAGGTTTCCCGCTCCATCCAATTGGCTGATCCGTAAATGCCTGTTAAACTTGGTAGTTCAGCTTTGGCAATTGGAACAAATACTTTTATCCGTAAGCGCAAGTGATTTTTCATACTTTGCAAATGATACACTACTGCTAATTCACGTCCCGTTTCATCCGGATAATGCACCCCACAGATATCCGTTAAAAATTGAATGGAGAGCCATTCATCTTTGTATAAAAAATGAACAAACTGATACAATTTATTCCGTTCAACTTCACAGTTATAAACATTGTGTGCATCCTGAGTCAACAGAATCCCTTTACCTAAATGGGTATCAATATAATTTTGAATTGTGCTGAGATTGATGGATTCCATTATTTTACCAGATACGCTTCCATTAATTTTTTATAATCTTCAGAATTTCTTCTTCTTACGGATTCCTTACCAATTAAATCCTGAATGCGCATGACGCCTTCTATAATTTGCTCGGGTCTTGGAGGGCAACCAGGCACATAAACATCCACGGGAATGATACGATCTATTCCTTGTAAAACACTGTAGGTATCAAAAATACCTCCACTTGATGCACAGGCCCCAACTGCAATGACCCATTTTGGTTCTGCCATTTGTTCGTAAACCTGACGCAATACCGGACCCATTTTTTTAGCAATGGTACCCATGACCATTAAAAGATCGGCTTGTCTTGGAGTAAAGCTCAATCGCTCAGAACCAAACCTTGCCAAATCATAATGGGAAGACATTGTTGACATAAATTCGATACCGCAACAAGACGTTGCGAATGGAAGTGGCCAAATGCTATTTTTACGGGCAAGTCCAACAACAGAATCAAGACTGGTTGCAAAAAAACCCTGACCTTCAAGTCCTTCTGGTGCGTCTACTATTTTTATTGTACTCATCCTATAAAGTGTATGTGTTCAGCTTTGTTTTTTAATGTTCTTCGTGTGTTTCCCACTTTAAAACACCTTTCAACAAAACGTAATAAAATCCCGCCATCAATAAAGATAGAAATATAAACATCTCAACAAATCCAAACCATCCCAATTTCTTAAAATTAACGGCCCACGGATACATAAATATGATTTCCACATCAAATAAAACAAACAAAATAGCCGTCATAAAATAACGGATTGAAAATGGACTCCGGGCATTTCCTACTGCATCAAGACCACATTCAAAGCTTGCATCTTTACGCTTTCCGGAAAGCTTGGGCCCTAAAAAATGAGTTGCCAGCAGGGTCACAACCACAAAGCCCATTGCTACCAGCAATTGGATTAAAATAGGGAAATAATCAAAAGGTATATGCCTTGCTTCCATACGGCCATTATAATTGGCGCAAATATAAAGTTGCTTCAGGACAAATGATAGTATTTTCAGGGGATTTGGACGATTAAAACCAGTCTTTTTGGAATCTTATTACTTTTGTTTAAAATTCAAGGCCATGAGAATCTCAATTATTCGAAAGGGGCATTTTAATGCAGCTCACCGTTTGTATAAACCAGAATGGTCAGATGAAAAAAATAAGGAGGTGTTTGGGATTTGTTCCAATCCAAATTTTCATGGTCACAATTATGAAATAGATGTAAAAATCACAGGTGAATTGAATCCTGAAACGGGTATACTAATGGACTTAAAAAGCCTAAAGGAATTGATAGATGTTCACGTTGAACAACATTTTGATCATAAAAATTTGAATTTGGATTTAATGGAATTCCTGGGAAAAATTCCGACCGCAGAAAACATCTGTATAGAGATCTACAATATCCTTCGAAAAGTAATTCCGGCTCAATTAGAAATCCACATCAGACTATCTGAAACCCCTCGTAATTTTGTAGAATATCCAGCCTAAGCAATGGCTTTCACCAATAAATTTAATAAAAGAACTCTGCTATAGATCTTTAAGGCTTATAGGAACGCTTTTGTAAGCGAATGGTGCGCAACATTTGATCGTTTGGCCCAATCAATTTCACAAAGTAAAGTCCATCATCCAACCAACTGATGTCGTAAGTCCCTTTTTGAAGGGCTGGATAAGAAGTTACTTTTTTTCCTAAAATGGAATAGAGATCGATGCGGGTTAATCCGGTATTGAAATCCACGGAAAACGAATTGGCCGCTGGATTTGGATAAACTTTTATAGCAATATTTTTGACATCCTTATTAGAAACAACTTTGTTGAAAGAATAATCCGCACGGAATTTATTAAGGGTATCTTCTTTTTCATAAACCCACATAATAATATGTGCCTCTCCCATATTGCCATCATCAAAAACATGAACATCCAGTGTAGCAGAGTCATTAGCTCCAATGACATTGGGGTTGTTATATGGACATTTGTCCACGTGATCGGCATAACAATTATTAGCATCACAGATATAAGTACTCCAACCGTTGGGTAACATCCCAACTTGGCGGGTCCAAAGTACGTTTATAGTGGCGTTGGTTTTATTCTTCATTTTTCCATGAGCAAAATGGTCTGTCATATCCGGAACGAAGTAAATGGTATTCGGATTTGGATTCACGCTCACTTTTGGAGACTGGGCCATTCCAACATGAACACACAAAAGACTGAATATCAAGTATATATATTTCATAGGCCTGAAACTTAGCATTAATCTGTAAAGATAATCTTTTTTAGTATGAAATCAAATGCTTTTTTTTCATTGATTTTCTTGTTAATAAAACGATTCAGTTGGTAAAATGTCCTTATGGCCTGTCTGTTTTTGGACAATTCTTTAAAGTTTTAAAACCTGAAACAAAGGATAAAAAAAAAAAGCCGGTTCAATTTGAACCGGCTCTATAAATACTCAAAGAGAATTTCTTATTGGATTTGGATAAATTGGTTACGAACGCCTTTAGCGCTTACCACTTTCAAATTATAAAGTCCTGCATGTAAAGAAGATACATTGTAAGATTTTTGATTTTCACCTGGAAATAAATTCAGGGAATTATCCAAAATGGAAACCATTTTGCCATGAATATCAAATAATTGCAAGCTTGCAGTTGTTTTCTCTACTGAATTGACAGCCAAGGTCAACTGATCTTTTACAGGATTTGGATATACATCCATTCTGCTTAAGATTCCTGCATCTTCAACTCCGACAACAGTCAAAGGAGCGATATCGATATCATCAAGGAATAATAAATTGGAACCACCTACTGGATTAAATCCTTTTAATCTAAAGATGACTTCAGCCTCTCCATCATATTGGCTAATGTTTACGGTATCTCTGACCCACTCAGCTGAATTAGGTGCAAAATAAGTACCTGGCAATGGTGCAACAGTCGCTAAATCAGCACCTACTTTTGAATAAATAGTTGTCCAATTAGCACCACAATCTTTAGAAGCTTCAACGATTAAGCTGGCTGGTTCATCTGCCTTTGTAGCAAACGCACGGCTCATCATAAACGCAGTGTTTTTGCTATTGGTCAGATTTACTTTGTCAAAGAAATAGCCAACCTCTGTGTTTTCAGGTCCGAAGTAAAAATCCCAGAATAATGAATACACTGAGTTTCCAAATGCACCGATTTCTTCAGGTGCTCCAAAAAACGCTTTGTCAGCAGGATAAACCCTCATAGTAGAATAATTCTCTACATAGTTATGAGCTGGAATTACGCCCCTTGCGCTAACTTCAAATGCTTCATGTAATTCTTCAGTAAAAGGATTTGGATCAACTGTATACAAGAATCGATGCGCAGCAGTATTATTTAATTTATCAATGTCTTTACTGGCACCATTGACGTTATTAATCCGATAATTAATTTGCGCTTTACCTGGATTAATATTTACATTTTTAAATTCATAAAAGCCATTTCCACCAGCAGGAATATTTACAGCCAAACTGGTTTGTCCTGTCTTTTTAACATTATTGATCATTAAATCAACGGATAGCGTACGAATCGTATCTGTACCTAAATTTTCAAAATTAACTTTAAAGTTGATGTTGTTATCGCATATTCCGGAGAAGCCGGTTAGATCTGAAGCAGTACCCAAGTCAACATAATTGCTTGCAGTTGGTAAAGCTTTTGGATAAGATTCATTCGATTGAATGACTTCTTTTTTGGCCGTATTTTGTACAAATGCCACGACACCTATATTTCTTAAATTATAGATGTAAGTGGGTACCGCAATTTTAAAACTATAGGTAAGCGTTGCACCTGGGTCAATTGCAGTAAGGACTGTTCCTGTAGCATTAGGTACCATTTTTCGAGTGACTGAAAAGAATTCCAGTTCACCATTTGTTCCTGGTGCATTGTGAAAATCAATCACTTTTTCAGTTAATATTACTCGTAAGGTATATTCTGCAGGAAGCAAATTGGCGCTTACATTTTTAATACTTACGTTAATGCTCACTGAATCCAGTTTAGTTGATAACTCATGGTTGACTGTTAATTCAACCGGACTGGTTACAACAGAACGCGTATTTATAATTCCTTGGGTAAAATCTGCAATGTTGCCATGAAAAATAGCAGTACCGCTAGCAGTTGCGCCACCATCAGCCAGACAATCTGGAACGGCGTTAACACCATAATAAGTAACTCGGGCAGCAACATCCGTTGGATTTTGAGAGTTCATCGGATCTGATCCTGGCCAGCTGGTTTGGTAGCACAGCAAGGTTACTTTAGATTCATTACCCGGGGTAAAGATAATTTTATGAAAACCCGGATTGTAAACTGCGCAAGGCGGGCAAGAAGCTTGGGTAAATTCTTCCACTAAAACCTTGCGGGGAGCCTG
>CAYMGR010000022.1:16627-18823 GCA_964389985.1 uncultured Saprospiraceae bacterium | reverse complement strand
CGCGAATACTATAAATACTTCAATGTTCTATCTGCGTAAATAGCCAAAGTCGAGAGAATTGCTTTAGCTAAAAGCTAAAGCAATTCTTCAGTTTCAATACCTCCGGATTGTTGTATATTTGAACTTCTTAATTCAGAATATGACATTGCGAAATGCCTTATTTTTAATTCTTATACCAGTTTGTATAGTTGAGTTGAATGCACAAATTCCAAAGCCGGTATTCCATTTAGATGCCGCTATTGGGATCAAAATGAGCAATTCAAAAGTCATAGAATGGTCTGATACAATCAATAATGTAAAAGCATCGCAACTTAATTCTGCAAATCAAGCTGAATGGATCCCCACCAGTTTTGGCAACAAACCTAGTATCCGATTTAATGGCAGTTCAACATATATGAATATGCCTGGTTTGTTTCCGGTCAGTAAGAATTATACGATTGTCGTTGTATGCAAAGCCAATGGCCCTTCAAATAATATTTTGGGCGGAACTTCTCGGACCCTTTGGATGGCCGGAAGTACATCCACTAAAATTTTGCACGGCGGGGATTTTAATAACCAGGTCAGTTCAAGTTTTGATCCCGGACTGGAGCCCGTTCTTATAGTTGCTCAATACAATCATGCAAGCCAGACAGGAAGACTTATTCTGAATGGAATCTATGAGGATTCATCCTATTGTCCGCAAAATTTAGACAGCAGCATTTATATATCTGCATACCAGGCAGGATATTATTTTAATGGAGATATTTCCGAAATTCATTTGTATGATACCTACTTATCAAATATCGAACGAAAAAAAATTGAAACCGAGTTGAAACTTAAATATGACATAAAAGATCCACCCCCACCTGATTCTAGTTTTTCATTAATTCCTCAGAATTACCAATTCTTTCCCCGGGATGAAAAGGATGAAGCATTGCTTCAGGTAAAGGGCTCCATTAAAAATTCAAACTACGATACCATTCATTTGAATGTATTCAGAGAACAAGTATTCATTTCAACCACAAACCAGGTTTTGCATTATAATGCAAATGGAATAGCTGAATTTAATTTATCTGCAAAAATCAATGCGGAGCTGGCCCAATATGCAATTGAAGTAAGACTTTCTAATAAAACTGCTGATTCCTTAATAGCCAGGCGAGACCATTTGGTCGCCGGCGATGTCTATATGATTAGTGGACAATCAAACAGTATTTTTGGAGGAAATCCATATACGAATTCTTATATACGGACATTTGGAAAGAACTATTCTTTAAATATATCCGATACGAGTTGGGTTATTGCCTCTGCAACGGGCTACGGTGGCGGTCCGGATATTGGCGCCTGGGGAATGGATATCGCAAAATCTATCGTCGAAAATTATAAAATCCCGGTTTGCATCTTAAATGGAGGTGTGGGTGGAACCAGCATCCAACAACATCAGCGAGACGATATCAATCCTTCATTGCCGGCTAATATTTATGGCAGTTTGTTATACAGAGCGCGCCAATCAAAACTGGATACCGCCATTAAGGCTATTTTTTGGTATCAGGGAGAAAGCAATAACAGTACTTTATATTTTGAAAATTTTAGAGCTTTATTTGAAGATTGGAAAAGGGATTATCCAAACGCACAAAAAGTATATGTTGTCCAAATCCATCAAGGTTGTGGAGCTGGGGATCATGCAGCCCTTCGGGAAATTCAAAGAAGACTTCCGGAAACATTTCCTGAAATTCAACTGATCAGCACCATGGCTTTGCCAGGTCATGATGGTTGTCATTATACATTGGAAGGATATATTAGATTGGCTCGGACTATATTTCCTTTAGTGCAAAAGGATTTTTATGGTGGACAGAATCAGGATGCATTCTATCCACCAAATATTAAAAAAGCCTATTTCAGTAAACAAGATTATTCGGTGCTTACTTTGGAATTTGACAAACCGGAATCCAATCTGATGTTACAATCGGACTCCATAGTAAACGGTTCAACAATTTCTTTGAAAGATTATTTTGCACTTGATGATCAATGGAAACTTGTAAAAGACATACAGGTAAATGGAAATATCTTAAAGTTGGAATTAATAACTCCCGCTTTGGCAAAAACCATTAGTTATTTACCTGAAATTAATTATCATGACTTGAATAGCGTATACGAAGGCCCTTATTTAGTCAATCAAAATCAAATTGGTGCTCTTTGCTTTTATCGGTTTCCAATTGA
>CAYMGR010000022.1:14021-16527 GCA_964389985.1 uncultured Saprospiraceae bacterium | reverse complement strand
TGGCAGATTACATCAGGTAAGTTTATTAAATCAGGCCGATGGATCAGCTATTAAAAGCAAGTCGACTTATTTGTTTGGCGAAAACATTGATTGCTTGTTTCTTTTATTTTTTTGATTGAATAGCAAAACGGTCAAAATATTTAGTATGATTCCAATAATACACCTTGCTGACTTACTAAGTTAATGACAGGAATAAATAAATTCAATTCAAATTTCTGTAAAATCAATCTAGTTTTGTGGCTTGAACACATAATAAAATGTCAGCTGCGCTAGCCGCTTTAAAACAACATTTTGGCTATAGTCAATTCAGGCCATTTCAAAAAGAAATCATTGACTCCATTCTTTTGAATAAGGACGTCTTGGTTTTAATGCCTACAGGTGGGGGCAAATCTGTATGCTTCCAAATTCCAGCAATTTTAAAGCCAGGAATGGCTTTGGTGATTTCACCTTTGATCTCATTAATGAAAGACCAGGTGGATGCCTTGGTTTCTAACGGTATTCAGGCAGGATTTATTAATAGTAGTATGGATGGAAAGAAGGAAGCTGAAATGATCAATCGTTGTTTAAATAAGGAACTAAAGCTTTTATATGTTTCTCCGGAAAAGGCAGTAAGTATGGTGAATGGTATCTTAAAGCAGTTACCCATTTCAATGATTGCCATCGACGAAGCTCATTGTATTTCGCAATGGGGACATGATTTCAGGCCGGAATATACGCAGCTTAAAAATGTGCGAAAGCTCATGCCTTCTGTACCTGTAGTTGCATTAACTGCAACAGCTGATAAAGTTACCCGGAAAGATATCGTCAATCAGTTGGAATTAGTTGATCCCGCCATTTTTGTGTCTTCGTTTGACCGGCCTAATTTTCATCTTTCAGTGCGTAGTCAAATTAAAGCGGCTCAAAAACAAGATGAGATTGTTTCATTTATTCAAAAACACGAAGACCAATGTGGAATCATCTATTGTTTGTCAAGAAAAAGTACCGAAGCCGTTTGCCACTTTTTGCGGAATAAGGGAATCGCAGCAGATTATTATCATGCTGGAATGAGTTCCTTAGAACGATCCAAGGTTCAGGAAGCATTTATTTTTGATCAATCCAAAGTTATCTGCGCAACCATCGCATTTGGTATGGGTATTGACAAATCAAATGTGCGATGGATTATCCATTATAATCTTCCCAAAAACATGGAAGGTTATTACCAGGAAATAGGCCGCGCCGGACGGGATGGTGCACCGGCGAAAGCCATCTTATATTATAATGTTTCAGATCTAATGATGCTCAATCGGTTTGCTTTGGAAAGTGGACAGTTTGAACTCAATTTAGAAAAATTGAAACGGATGCAGCAGTTTGCAGAAGCCAGGGTATGTAGAAGAAAAATTTTGTTGAGTTATTTTGGTGAAAATTATGACCGGAATTGCAATTCATGTGACATCTGCGATAATCCACCTAAATATATTGATAAAACGGTAATCGCTCAAAAAGCGATATCTGCATTATTGCGTGCAAAGGAATCGATTGGTATTAAAATGCTGATTGATATACTGAGGGGATCCCTAAATGCTGAATTAGTTGCAGCTGGATTTAATCAGCTCAAAACCCATGGTGCTGGTCGCGAATATTCTTATGATGTCTGGCAGTCCTATATTTTACAGTTGTTACAATTGGGCGTATTTGAAATGGCCTATGATGAGGGTTTTATCCTTAAAGTGAGTGATTTTGGAAAACGGATTGTAAATGGTGAATTGAAAATTGAATTAGCTGAAGATGTAGTAAAGCCCAAACGAACTTCTTCTAAAGTTGAATCGACAAGTCCTACTGCAGGCACAGATTTGTTTACTGAATTGCGGCTGTTGCGGAAACAAATTGCAGAACGGGAAGGCCTGCCACCTTACCTGATTTTTCATGACAGCAGTCTGCTCGAAATGGTTGATCAAAAACCAGTCAGTCGTGAGCAGATGATTAACATTTCCGGAGTTTCCTATGCTAAATACATCAAATATGGACACCTGTTTGAAAAATTAATCCGGCAAAAAGTAACAGGGCCTCTAGCAAAAAAAGATGCATTGAATGTTGAGGAATATTTAAGTGATGAGCAAATTGCAAAATACATCGAAGAGTTAAGTAAATACCCTGTAAGGATTTCACACGTAACCATAAGTAATTTACTTTTAGGAAAAAGCCCGGATGCAAATGACCACTCATTTGAATCGCTTGGTTTTTTTGGATTGCTAAAAGACCTGGCAAGCCCTAAAGAGATTAAACCAATTTTACTGAACTATTTTAAAAAGTATCAAATTCCTACTGGAACTCCAATGGAAATTGAAGCAGCTAAGTATTTTTCTACGGATGTCAAAAACGAATTGACCTCTGATCAAATTCAGGCTTACAAAGATACCATTTCTGGTTTTGAAATCAGCCGTCCTGCAGATTCTATTGACAATGATTATATACTGGCACAACGGCAATTATTTTCCAGAGCTTATGAATTCTGGAGTGAAGAGGAAAA
>CAYMGR010000022.1:3501-13921 GCA_964389985.1 uncultured Saprospiraceae bacterium | reverse complement strand
TCCCTTCCAAATCGAAACGAACGGTTGCTTGTAGTTCGATTCCTTTGTCAATACATAGTTGACTACCCGCACTGAGGTGAAAATCTCTGGGTGCATCAACAAAATTTGGATTGCCGTTTTGACCTGATGTTTCAAAACCCGGAAAGGCACTTCTGAAATTGGCTAATGAAGTGAATGCCCTGTTTCCAACGGTAATCAGATTGTTGCTTCTGTTTGGAAAGAAGTATAAATTGTGATCTAGTTGTATACCAGATAAACCAGTGTTTGAGCCGAATTGTATTAATGAATGATTAGTATTTAAATCAGGTTTATAAAAAATATTATTCTTAATATCCAAATTGATTGGATTGATTGCATTGATAAATAATAGGGCTGCTTGATTGGTCGTGGAATGAATTAAATTATTATGGAAATAGATGTTTCTAAGGGGCCCATTATCAGATAGATGAACCATTGCAGGAAATATATTATTTCTTACAATAATTTGTTCGCTAAAAAGAGTTTGGCTGCCTGATTCTGAGCTGATCCTTAGTCCATTGGGCGTATTATATAATCGATTTCCTTCAATGATTATATTACTGGTACCATTGGATTGATCTCCGCCCACATGAATAGAATGAATATAAGTATCATGGATCAGATTATTCCGAATGATAAGATTTGTTGATGATCTTAATTTCAATCCATCATCTGCATTTTTTATCTCATTGTTTTCAAATAAAACATCTGTGCACTGGCTGATATAAACAGAATGGACAAAAACACTCCCGCAACCATTGCTATCCAATACATTATTTCTAAAAATGACCTGATTCGCAGATGAAAAAATCCCCTGTCCCTGAGCATCATTTCCATTTTTTTCCAGTAGGCAATTCTCAATAATTAAATCATTTTGGTATAAGACCATCCCACTTTGGCAACCTTTGATATTCAATTGATCGATTGAAATATGATGAGGTTTGTTTGTATAAAAACTTTCATTAATATAAACACCAATCGGTCGACTCCCAATGGCTGATGTACTGATCAGACTTAAGTCCTTAAATTTGATGTAAGAACAAGCCGCATTCGAAGAACCACGGCAAAGCAGGATTTCACCTAAGCCGGATTTTTGAATTTCAGGTTTTTCTCCGGTTCCATACGCACCAACATAGATATAGGCATCGGGCCTGCCTTGTGCAGCGCCGGTAGCAATTCCCTGTGTTCCGATCCATCGGTCTCCTCGTTTCAAAAAAATGCTATCTCCGGGTTGGACGAGCGTATTTAAAACTTGATTTAAAGCCGTCAAAGATTTTCGAGGTCCGTCCGTTTGAGAAGCATTGGGTAAGGATAAACGACCGCTCCAATTGTCATTTCCGAGGCTTTCGGAGAAATAGTAGTTGGTAGCCAAACTCATTCCTTGAAAGATTATTTGAAGTAGAATACTAAGTATAACATGTTTCATCATACGATATTACGAAAAAAATAATGAATTAAGTCTAAAATTAACGGCCCAGTGCACGATTTTTTTTAAATGGACTGAAAAGATTGTTTTATTAATCGAAATGCCCTATTCGTTAATTGATAGTGTCATGATTTACTTAGGGCAGGTACTTTTGAGACATAATTTTAAAAAAACTAAAAATTAAATGAAAAATTTATTGAATCAATTTTGTGTTTGTTTGGGAATCTGCCTCAGCATGTTCGTTTTAGTATCTTGTGAAAAAGATATTCCGGATACAACTTCTACACCAGCTGAATATGAATTGGGATCAAGAGGTCCTGGTGATATTGGCTTGTATACATTAAATGTAGCTAAATTTGCTACTGGTATTGAAAATGCATTTAATGGAAAAGTGTCAGGATTGGGTTATTGTATTTATTATAACAATGCAATATATTACAATGGCACAGGAGGAATCGGTTGGTTAAGAAGACCAGTTGATGCACCCCAACGTGCTCACAGTGCAATGCAAAGACAAGGATTAGCAAGCACCTCTAAATATGCCACTGCTGTATTAGTAGCTAAAATTTTAGAGCGCAATGGAAAAACATTGGATGAAAAAATATATAAATATTTGCCATCAACCTGGAACCCTGATGTTAATTTTAAAAATCTGAGTTTCCGTCAACTACTTGCTCATAAAGCCGGACTCATTAAATATGGAAATAAATATGCCCATGTTAAGAAAACAGTTGAGGGAGGAATCAATAATATACAGGTGACAATGCAAACCAGGGTTTATGACAATATTAATTATTTTTTACCTCATTATTTAGTAGCTTATATGATTGGTAAATTGGAAAATCCAAACGTATTGACCCAGCTAAAAAATGCTGAAAAAGATACCACAACATTAAAGGAATTATTAGCTGCTAATTTTAGAACCTATATGCGAGCATATGTATTTAAACCTAGTGGATTGCAATATTGGAATATGGTTGATTTTCAACCTTGGGATAATAATGGTATCATACCTGCTACTCAAGCTTGTAAATATTATACAACATTAAATCTCAGTGAAAAGGGAAGTGATCCAACGAGTAAATTTTACGAATCCGGTCCGGGCGGATTATATATCAGTGCTTCAGAATATGCTCGAATGATTAATGCAACAGCACAGGGAAAAATTATTTCCAAAACTTTGTATAGTACTATGAAAGCGGAATTATTGGGTTTTGATTGGGCTTTATCCGGTCGCTATGGCCCTTATTATGCGAAAAATGGTGGAGCAAGATCTGAAGAAATGTTAATAGATTTTGGAGCTGCTCAAGTGATCGTAATATCTAATTGTGCTTTTAGTAATTTGGCGGAAAGTCCTTCGTTAATTGTGAATGCATATGATGCAGCAATAAATTAAAAGACTTATTTACTAAATGAAAAAGGCCATTACATTGTGATGGCCTTTTTTATTTTTATTAGGATGAGGAATTTGCCTGTCTGATCAATTTGTAAATGTTGCTTTTTTATTATTTAAACTCATAATTCAAACCATTCGCCTGAGTTAATAAATTGGAAGCTGCATCGGTTGCTGTCGCACGGCCTTCTAATTTGGGTGATACCGGCGAATGAATAGCAAGATATTCCTCCATCACATCGTGAATGAGATTGGGTAATCGAATGATGTTTTTCACATTGTGAATTCTGCAAATCAGATTTTTTGGATCGCCTTCCCGTTCACAGGAAATGACTTTATAGGATTTTTTTAGATCCAGGTTTTTTCCTTGAATCAAAACTTTATTTAAACGTTCTCCATGTTCACGGGCGATCGTAAAATTTATCTTCATTCCCTGAAATCGAACCAACCAGCCCCCAAAACGCTTAGCCGGATCAACAGCAAACACATTTTCAAGTTCTTTTTCCAGCCATTCCACAATTTGTTTACCTGTTACTTCCGCAGTCATTAAATTATTATTACTAGGAATCATGCAATAGAGATAATCAACCGTTATTTCAGCCAAGCCTGAACCATCAGGATTTAAAGGTGGACAAAATCTAAATCCATTTGATACAGCAATATCAGGTTTAAACTTCCACATCAAAGCATCTGTAATCATGTTATCCATTGGGGTTTCCAGAATATAATAACGCATCAAAGGCGTTTTACTTTTTCCGATAACACGGTTTAATTTTTGTTTATACGGTGCACTTACTTGGTCCACCAGTGCTTGCATCTCTTCATCCGCTCTATATTTTTCCGGATCCACATCGATTAATTGATAGGATTCATCTTTTACTTCTCCATGTTCAATGACAATATCTAATTTGCCTAAAAAAGAACCAAAAGCACCCGGCTCAGTAACTTTTGCATAACTGGCTTGAAGAGGTTGTCGAATGCGTTCATGGGTATCAGCACCTAAAATGTAATGCACACCCTCCGTGTATTGTTGGGATGCCAAATAAATTTGTTGTGTCAAACCCATGTGAGTCATTACAAAAATTAGTTTGCAGTTTTCCTGGTCGCGTAAAATTTTTATGTAGTCCCGGATATTGGATTCAGGTTTGCTAAATTTTATTCCCTTGCTATAAGCAGGAGGTTGTCGGGTTGGAGTAAGAGGATCATTGTAACCTATAAATCCGATTTTAATTCCTGCGATATAAAATACCTGGTAAGGAGGAAACAAATAGTCCATCGATGCATCATCATGAAACATATTGGTGCACACCTTTCGTGAATTATAAGCGCCTAAATCATTTAATAGCATTTTTTTTCCATAAGCCACCTCCCAGTTACCGGGAAGTACTAAATCATAATTTAAATGATTCATAAGAGGAATCAGTGCCTTTCCTTCGGATAATGAAGCCACTCCGCTTCCTTGAAAACAATCCCCTCCGTCCAATAACAAGGTATTTTGGTTTTGTGATCTGAGTTCTTGAATTAAGGTTTTCAAATGTGCAAACCCACCTCTTTTTTTAAATACATTTTGCCCTTCTTCAATAAAAAATTCGTCATGTGGATGGAGCTGTCCGTGAATATCCGTAGTATGTAACAAACTTACATACTGAATTTTTCCGGATTGAATTAATTTGGATTTTAAAAGCTCCTCCGTTTTACCGGATTCAAATAAAGCTAAAGACGCAACGGGAGCCATTCCAAGTCCCAAGCCGGCTGTCCCTATAGTTTTTAGAAAATCTTTCCTGGAAATACCTTCTTGGGAGATGCTTTCGTTGCAACCACAGCTGCAACTTTTATCATGTTTTGTCATGTTATTTTTTAGCTGATTTTTTAAAAGCAGCGATGGGTTCAAACGGACCAAATTTATGTTGCTGTTCCGAAAATTTGTCAGCATAGGGTCCAAAAGGATGATCCACAGGTTTAGCTGAAATTTTAGGCCAATCCATTTTTAAATCTTTTACAGGCCGTGGTTGAGAATTTACATAAGCTGCAAGATCCCAGGCTTCTTCATCTGATAAAATAATATTTTGATAACTCGCACCAAAAGGCATATTCTGTTTAATATAACCTGCAAAACGAGATAAACGAAACAAACCGGCTCCGGTATTATAACTATGATCTCCCCAGAGCGGAGGATATTGATAGGTAATGCCATCAGGATTTAATTTGCCGGAACCCTGATCTGTATGACAACTGGTACAATGTTGCTGATATGCCAGTTTTCCTTTTGCAGTATCAGCCGCCCGCTGAAGAAATGGAAGATCCATAATTCCCGCTCCTTTTGGTTTTTCACCTTTTGGCACATCTTTGCCTAACCACTCGATATATGCTTTTATCGCTTGCATTTCAGGACTTAAGCTGTCCAAAGCTTGACCATTTAAACTGCGCTCAATGCAATCATTAATACGTTTGTAAATCGTTTCAACACTGCCGGATCGCTCTCTGAATTTTGGATACGTAGATGCAACCGCACTGTAGTTATTTCCATACGGTTTGGTACCTGCTTCCAAATGACAGTTTTGACAATTCATCCCATTCGTAATTTGAGCAATACTTCCTTTAGGACCTAAATATTTTGCGGTATTGGCAATTAAGTCCCGGCCATATTCAATTACTTTTAAAGAAGCTGAATGCTCTTCCGAACTAATATCAGGGGCCATCCAGATTTTATCTTTATTATAATTGGACGGCGAATCAATTTTGTCCATTGTGGATGGACCATCATGAGCCTTTGCCTTATTTTTAAAATCAAGGATGGGTGGAGGACCAAATAAAATAATCAAAATAGAACCAATTAATGCAATGGTCAACAAACCAACTAAATTGGTTAATTTGCGAATCATTTCAAGATAGGCCTTGTCTTTATTTAGTTCATCCATGGATTGCATGTCTTAACGCATCTCTGTTTTGCCTGAAAGTATTTTATGATTCAAATCAGCACAAGGATGCTCTTAAAAACCAGCTTTCAGGTAGCTCCAACCTTTCTCTTGTTTCATTATGATTTCCCCGATGCCCATGGGCACAAATCCGACGTTTGGAAGAATTTCATCCTTCATGATATTTTTTTGCTTCATTGTGTTTTCACAAGCATTAAAATGCACACCAGCATTTATGAATTCTGCAATTTTCATTTTCTGAGTCGACTTGGCAGACATTAATAATTCAATTCCGTGGCCATGAGCCACCACTTCAATTTCAACATCCTTTCCCCAACCTTCTCTCAGATTTTTAAGATTGTTCATTAAGCCCTTCCATGCGGCAGTATCATTGGTCGTTAATTGAATAACCACTTTGTGCGCTGCAGATTTTGAAGTCTTCGGCTTGGAGGAGGTTTTTCCGGTGCTTCCCTGGGCAAACAGGCCGGTACATAGAAAAGCAAGTAAAGGAATCAGTATGAATTTAGACATATTTTCAATTTTAGAATTCATGTAATTTTTAATAGAAAGGATAAGACCCAAATATAGGACATTTTATTAAAAGCCTGAAGAGCTTTTGAACGGTGGTTGAGCCGCTGACTGGTTTCAATTTAACGAACAAACGTTGTCATATCGATTCGCGATCGATTTTTTAGATTTCATTTTATACCTTTGTTAAATCGATGCGACGTCCAGATTCAGTCATTCAATCGCTTCAATCAGGACGGCATGATTATCTAATTTACAGGACTAAAAACGAATGTATGAGATTATTAATAGGTATTTTTATTATAGGTCTGGTTTCATGTAAACAACCAACGATTGCTAAAACGCCAGACGAGCCTTCAACACCCATCAAGATAGAATCAAATCAAAATGATACAGTGGCCATTCAGCAAGTTGTCAGGAGTTTTATTCATTGGTATAAAGATCATTATCAGGAAGTGAATAGCGTAAAATTCCTGTATCAAGACCAGGCAAAAACGTATCAAGTCAATTTAAATGAATGCACGCAATATCTCAAAAAGCTCGAGTCCAGTGGGTTTATTTCTCAAGAATACATCCAGGCATGGAATAAATATTTTGTCGACAAAGCAGCTTATTTGAAAGAAAACCCAGAAAAAGAAGGACCTCCTGAAGGATTTGAATTTGATTTGGTTTTAATTACTCAGGAACCGGAACTTGTTTGGAATGCAATTGACAGCATTACCATTGAAGTAAAATTGCAAAGCCAGGAAAAAGCCGTAGCAACACTTACCGGTGATTTTCCCTATGAAATAGAACTGTCTAAAATAAATGGAAACTGGAAAATTGATTATATTGCAACGATGAACTATGATTAATGAACTCTGCGATTGATTTTTTTTGATTCAATCTTTTTTCTTTTCTTTTGTATCTATTTATGAACGGCAATTATATTTAGATTGCCCTTAAAAAATTTAAAACAGATTCATGATTAATGGCATTGATGATAGACTTTGCAATTCTCAAATAATTACCAAACAGTAGGAATACAATTAAACCTATTAGTATATTTAATTGGGAAGACAGTGAGGGGGAAATTTTTAAACAATGACAATTCCAGAACTGGCATTTGCTTATTAAAAAATTGAACCCGGTAAAATCCGGGAAGCTCTTCTTGAAAATTTAAAACCTGACTTTCTGAAAATCCATGAAGCTCTTTGATTTTCTGATTGCTTAAGCTATTGTATATTTCAATCGAGTCAATTGGTAGCTCGCCGGTTATTTTTAGGAATACTTTATTGTTGAATGGAAACGAATTACCTTCTAAGCTGGCTTTTAATAAACGTTCATTCATTAATTGAATCGTTTCAGGATCAATGGGGAGTTCTTTGACTGCTGTAATCCGGCATGGACCGATGGTAAGATCCTTTGCAAAGAAAATTTCTTCAGGACAGAGTATGGTATTATTTACAGGCAATTCTGCCGATCTGCCATGCCCTCCATCTGGCAAGTAATACACTTTATGGATCAGACGGGATTCTTTTTCATTGTTTTGAATCGTTTCATCCAAATCAGAGGCATACACTGCCTCATTTAAATCAAATACGCTACCTGCATAATGTTTAATAAATGGGTTCAATAAAATGACTCTGGGCATTTTATTTTAAAGATGATTTTAAAGAAGATGGGACAATTTGATTACAAGCACCGGGAATCCGATAGCACAAAAAACAACACCCCAGCGAAATAACCGACCGGGTAAGGATCCTGTTTGATCATCTTCCAAAGCAAAATGATGGATGGATTTATAAATGTAGTAGTATATTTTTACGGATTGCCCGGCTTTATACGGACTTGGAATCTGATAGGTCGTAGAGTAATGAACGTATTTTCCGTTATCTGTCCTGAATTCGACAACGGGTGCTGCGGGATGATTATCAGTTGGTTCGACAGTTTTGCCACTCTCATCGCGTAACTCCAACACCACTCCATCAGCAACGAGCCCTTTAGATTTAGTGTGTTCAATTTCAGTATATTTTTGATAAGAAAGAATTAATAGAAAACTGCCTATAAAAGTAAAATAAGGACTAATGGCAAAAACAAGAGCCTCAATAGATTCCATTACAATTAATTTTATTCTTGAATAAACACCGAGCTATAATAAATTCTCGAGTAAATTTAACAAAGATTAATAAAATCTAACTTAAGCGAATCACATTTATTATATTGGTTCCGTTTATCTACTTTTTACCGGATTGCATAAAGAGAAGCAGCATAATAAGACTTCCAATTATTACTAGTAAAAAAATTCCTACCGGAATGTAAAGGATTATATTGGCAACCCGTTCGTTCCCCATACGTTTCATATAATAGGAACCCGCTAAAACAGCAACAGAAATAAAGATCCGCTTAAAATTCATCCAATTGTAATAAGTTCTGTTAGACCAGTCATTCATTTGGGTGAAGTACAGAAAGATAAACACAATCAAAACCAGACTAATAACACAAAAAGTGGGCCAATACAGTTTATTGAGTAAGACATTAAACATATAAAAAAATTAATGGCATGTGAAATGTAATTTTCATTTTAATATAAAGCATTAAACTATAATAGGTCTGACAAAACCTACGAAAATAAAACAAATTTATATAGAGCGATGGTATTCCTTTTAATTAATTATCAGTTTATTCGTCCAGGAAGCATCAATAGTGCAAACGACGACAGAGTAGCAGCCTGGTTTTAAAGAGGCGATAATTGATTTGGATTGTCCTTCCATTCTGTCTTCATAGACCTTTTGTCCCATTAGATTAAAAATTTGAAGCTGGCCGTTTTGAATCTGTTTATTTAAAGTGATGTTAAACGTATGGCTGGCAGGGTTTGGAAAAATGGAGATCATTTTATCTGGCTTATTGAGATTGTTGGTTTTTGATACTAAGGAATAACAAATAGTCAATTTAGGATGTAAACTGGAATTGGGATGATCGCTTGAAGCAAATAATAAACTTCGGTAATACAATTCTGTTTGAAGCCGTAACATAAAACCAAAATTTTGGGATGGCTCATGCACCATGTCTTGGATAAATTGAGTTACGTTGATATCGCTATAATTCTGTGAATCATCTGTACTGGCGGGTATGGAGATTTGATTCAATGGACTAACAGACGGCTGGTTAGTCCAATTGACATCAAATTCTGTCCAGGGAGAGTTGATTCTTTGCAACCAGGCTGCGTTGGAACCGCTTTCTTTTGAATGGCCAGGATTTCCACTTCCAGGATTTGGATTCCAATACAAACTTAAAAGGGCTGAATGAACAACGGCTGAATTCGGAATGGATGACAAATCAAATTGGATCAATCCCCGTTCGATAGATTGGAATCCGTTGGAAGTCCAGGCAAGTGCACCCAATTCATCAGCCGCCCCAAAATTCTGATCGTTGTTTCCACAAGGAATGCAATCACCAATAACGGCATCCATTCCATCTCCACAATCCCCATGTCCCGGCTGAAGAGTGAGACAATGTGTTTCACTGGTATCTATATAGCTAATTTCTAATTTAGGATGCAAACCTGGATTCGGGTGATCACTTGAAGCAAACAACAAACTCCGATAGTAGGATTCCGTTTGCAATTGCAACATAAAGCCATAATTATTTGAAGGGTCATGTACCATTTCCTCCACCATTGTTTTCACGTCGATATTAGTATAGTTTTGAGAGTCGCTCATACTTTCAGGAATATCTATCCGATTAAGATTGGAAACACTTGGCTGGTTTACCCAAGTCACCCCAAACTCAGTCCATTGGGAGCTAACTTTATACAACCAGGCTGCATTGGAGCCGCTTGCTTTAGAGTGCCCGGGGTTGCCACTTCCTGGATTTGGATTCCAATACAGAGAAAGTTTTGCAGACACAATTGTTGCGCTTACCGGAATGGTCGTTAAATCAAATTGAATCAAACCTCTATGGATAGACGGGAAGCCAAGGTAAGTCCAGGCAATGGCGCCAAACTCATCGGCTGCACCAAAGTTTAAGTAATCATTTCCACAGGGGGCACACTCACCAATGACAGCATCTTTACCTTGACAGGAATCCGGTTGAAAAATTACCTTCTTTTCTAATTGTGTAATTCCGGATAAAGGGACTACTAAAAAACTCAAAACAAAG
>CAYMGR010000022.1:0-3401 GCA_964389985.1 uncultured Saprospiraceae bacterium | reverse complement strand
TTTCAGTTTGAAAATCATTTTGCTTTTATTTCAGCTGGATGGATGATTGATTTTCTAAAAGCTAGTTTGCAGGATGATCTTTAACGAATGTCCCCAAAAACGAAAACATTACAAGTCTCCATTGAATCTTATTAAAAATATATCCTTGTTGAACAATAATACCAGTTAGAATGAAGAACCAGGAGCTGGAATCAAGTTGAGAATCTAAAAATTTACAGAGTAAGTAAATGAGCCATTGAAGGGTACAAACCACAACTAACAAAAATAAAAGATATTGTTTCTTGTGCCAAACGATGCCACCGGCTGCTTGTATGGTTTTAAAAATGGATCCACCATTTTTTATTAAAAGCAGACGACTTACCGAAGACCAATAAAATAAAATCATCATTCCCAACAAACTAAGTCCAATGCAGAGGAGGAATAAGTAGAGAACTAATTTTTCAGAATCAAAACGACTCAATAGTGATTGTAAATTGATGAGTAAGGGAAGCAGGCAAATGGCCAGCCAAATAATAATTAAGCTTAAAAACAGAAGGGAAATTTTCAGAAAGGGCACAAAGTATTTGTTTGCATTTCGAATGGAGAACACATTGGAATTTTGAGCTGTCAAGGCCGAATAGATTAAGCCGATATTCAAATAAACAGAGCTAAGAAACCATATTGGAAGCAACCATTGCAATTCTTTCAATAAATTTATGATCAAATTTTTATAAACATGTATAAAATCCATTAAAACTGTATAATCAAAATGGAAGACTAAATCATTTAAAGCCAATGATGGACCTAAGCCTTGTTGTAAAAGTTGAAATGCCTGAATACCCATTAGCATGACAAGAAGCAATTGAGAGACATATACAAATAGTACAGGCCTCCAATTTTTAAAACCCTTCAAAAGACTCTTTTTAAAATGATCGATCATCATACTAAGAGATTAGACTAAAATACTGGAGAAGGGATTGAAGCCACATTATTATTTTTGCGGAATAGCTCCATATCGGACCGTTATGTTGTTGAAGACTTAAGCTATTATTATTTAAATTAAGGTCAACTAACAGTTTTTGATTTGGATCAATATGAGCAGAAATTATTTTAGAATTCGTTTGAAATTCAAATTGTTTGTCGACTTCCTTACCCGACCAATTCAATTCTTTTTGTGATCCATCTTCAAAAGATACAATAATATCAACCGGAATAATCCAATCACCTGCGCGATGAACAGTTACCGCTGAGATATTATTTGAATTTGTTTTTGAATTCACGATACTTGTCACGGAGTAATCAATTGTTTTGGCTTCAAAGACGGCTTCATAAAATAAAGTGTAACACTGTTTTGCTAAAAGACTGTCTGTATTTTTATATAATTCATTTTGAAGCAAATGCATAAAATCAGCAGCTTTAGGATGTTTAAACTTCCATTGTTCAAAATAGGTTTTTATAATTAGATCCATTTTTTCTTCCCCGATTAAATTTTGGAGGGTATGCAGAGCCGTAGCCGTTTTACTATAGATCAGTGGTTTGTAATTCGTTTGATTAAAATCCCAACCCGGTCGGGCACTGATTCCTTCAGCAGGATTTTTCATTCCTGTGTATTCAATGCGCGTACGTTCGCGATTGCCCATTCGAAATCCTGACAGGTTTAACAAGGCGGATTTTTTGCCAAAGGCTGCATCTGTAATTCGATCTTCAAAATAAGTAGCAAATCCTTCATCCAGCCAGGGTTCTTCTTTTTCATTGGTAGCGATTACAGCCATAAAATACTGATGTGAAAACTCATGGGCCACTAATGATTCGGAGAATCGAATTTCAGCTGGCATACCAAAAAAGCTTCCGGTTGTAATCAGAGTAGGATATTCCATCAGACCCGATTGCAGTCCATGAAATGGAGGACAAACCACCGTAATGCTTGGATAAGGATACAGACCTACATGTTGGTCGAAATATTCCAAAGCATATTTAATGATGTGGAGATTCCGTTCTATTTGAGATGAATAATCTTTAGGCAAGAGTAATTGAATATTAACATGCTTCCAGATATCTTCAATTTTCAGAAAATTTGGATCAATGGACCATGCAAAGTCAATGACTTTGTCAGCATGATAGTGGTAGCTTACACTTCCATCTTGATTCATATATTTATTGATCAGGCAACCTGAAGCGCCAACTATAAATTTTGGGTCCAGGGTGAGGTGGACATCATAATCAGAAAAATCTGCATAGTATTCTGTATTTCGAAAAGCCTGATGACAATTCCATCCCCAGCTTCCATTTTTATCTTGTTCAAAAACACCCAGTTGTGGAAACCAATGACAGAACAAATAAAAATCATTGCTATATCCCATTCGGGCAATTGTCTTGGGCATTTTAGCTTTCCACAGTAAGTTGAGTTCTATGGTATCGCCAGGAAGTAAAGCTTTGTCTAATGGAAGGGATAATACAGATTGGTCCTCTGTATTCTGATCATTTGGTTGTATATATTTTAATTGAGAAGTAAGATCAACCGGAGTGGAAGTTTGTTCTTTTAAGATTTTATCAATTTCAATCCATCCCCATTCATCATCCGCTCGATTTTGAAACGATTGCCCAAAAATCTCATTAGTCCCTTTTAAGAAGCTGCTTTTTTTATTTTTGAAACTATTTAAATACATGTAAAAACGGAGTTCCTTAATTGGAACAGTGGATCCATTTATAAATAAAAGATTAGTAGAGGCATCCAGTCGTTTAGTTGCATGATCCAGTTTAGCATGGATGGTGTAGGAGGAATTTACTGGAAAACGAACAGACCCAATTTTTTCGGAACATTGTGATTGCAAACGAGTGGCACACAACAACAAATTGATAATGCAACTAAGTGTAATTCGATTCTGCAGCATAGAATGAGCCTAAAGGTAATGAGCTGCTTTGGTTATTACAAATAAATAGTTTTATTTTGCGATGCATATAGTACTATATTCAGAAAAAATGGATACAACTTTTGATCGGATTGAAGCCAGGGAGTCTGACTATCTTTATATTGCAAAATCACAACTTATCGGTGCAGGAAAGGGGTTGTTTACAGCAATTCCAATTTGGCGAAATGAAATTATAAGTTACTTCAAAGGTGAAATTCTTTCAGCTAAGGAAGCCTTGATTCGCGAAAAGCAGGGCCATTATAAATACTTTATTAGTATGCCAGGTGGATCAACAATGGACTGCATGCGTGTAAAATGTTTTGCCAAGTATGCCAACGATTCCGAAGGATTTGTAAAAACTAAATTTAAACGGAACGCAATAATTACCTTGGACGAAAAAAATAATATTTGCCTTGTTGCGCAGAGAGATATAGCAGTAGGTGAAGAATTATTCTGTAGTTATGGAAAGCGGTATTGGAAAAAGTTTGCCAAGGAAATTCGTGAGATTAAGTA
>CAYMGR010000021.1:0-19129 GCA_964389985.1 uncultured Saprospiraceae bacterium | reverse complement strand
AAATACGAGATCCTGCCAGCGATTCATTTTTAAAGATAATCATTTTTCGATTTTAATAGATCAGGCCTTCTGGATTCGGTGCGTTTTATGGATTGTTCAAATCTCCACTCATCTATCTGAGCTTGATGACCAGAGACTAATATTTCTGGAACAGGAAGGTTTCGATATACAGCTGGTCGTGTATAGACCGGTGGTGCTATTAAACCATCTTGAAAAGAGTCGGTTAATGCTGAGGTTTCATCATTTAAAACCCCTGGAATTAATCGCCCAATGGCGTCAACCAGGACACAAGCTGCAAGTTCACCACCTGACAAAACGTAATCGCCTATGGATATTTCCCGAGTGACCCAATGGTCACGAACTCGTTGATCGATGCCTTTATAATGACCGCATATTAGAAGTAAATTTTGTTTTAAGCTTAACTGGTTAGCTATCGACTGGGTCAATACGTCTCCATCCGGACTTAAGTAAATGATATCGTCAAATTTAAATTTACTTGTTTGTGCTTCAATGCAATTTACCAGGGGCTCTATCATTAAAACCATGCCTGCTGAACCACCGTATTGATAGTCATCAACCTGTTTATAGGCACCTATTCCAAAAGATCGCAAATCAATTAATTCTATTTGCAGGAGGCCCTTATCCTGAGCACGTTTTAGAATGGAATGATCCAGGGGGCTTTGCAGTAATTGTGGTAATAAACTAATGATTGAAATCTGCATGTTAGTGGCGATTCATGAATAAAAAATGCCTATGTAATTTATAGTAAATTTTAAAATTACATAGGCAAGCTATAAAGAAAGCTATAATATTCTCTAATTATTCAATAGCAAGTAATTCAACTTCAAAAATTAAAGCAGAAAAAGGCTTGATGTCTGCTCCCGCTCCGCGTTCTCCATAGGCTAAATTATAAGGAATATACAATTTGTATTTTGAACCAACTGGCATAAGTTGTAAGGCTTCCTGCCATCCGGCAATAACGCCATTTACAGGAAAACTAATGGGTTCACCCCGCTCTACACTACTATCAAATACGGTACCATTGATTAAGGTGCCATGGTAATGTGTTTTTACTTTGTCAGTAGGTCCAGGTTTTTTACCATCTCCCATTTTCAAAACTTCATATTGGAGGCCACTAGCAGTGGTCATTACTCCGGGTCGCTTCATATTTTCTGCCAGGAATTTTTCTCCTTCCTCTTTAGCACCTGCATTTTTCTTGGCGGTCATTGCACTCATCGCCTGAGAATAAATTTGAGTTGCTTGTTCTTTCGTAAGTGATGTCGGTTTATCTGCAAGTACTGCATCTAAAGCTTCTGAAAGGGAACTCGCATTGATTTTTTCAAATCCTTGTTGCTTTAAACTATTTCCAAATAAAATGCCAATACTGTAACTGAGTGAATCCATATTTGATTTGTTTTTTTGTGCATGCAATCCTAAACTTGAAAAGATGCAAATGATAAAAAGTGTACTAAATGTTTTCATTGTATCTATTAATTCTTTTTTGTTTCAGAAAAATTTTTATAAAAATGGGGGATCGTTTCAATTCCTTTGTAAAAATTAAAAAGACCAAATTTCTCATTCGGCGAATGGATATTGTCTGAATCGAGACCAAAGCCCATCAATACCGTTTTCAAGCCTAAGACCTTTTCAAATAATGCAACGATAGGAATACTTCCTCCACCTCTTGTAGGAATTGGTTTTTTACCAAAGGTAGTTTCAATTGCTTTAGCGGCCGCCTTATATGCAGCACTATCAGTTGGAGTCACCGCAGCTTCTCCTCCATGTAATTCGGTTACTTTTACAGTTACATAAGGTGGTGCTATTTTAAGGAAATGTTTTTCAAACTGCTTAGCAATCTTTTTGGATTTTTGATTTGGAACTAAACGCATAGAAATTTTAGCATAGGCTTTGGAAGGTAATACAGTTTTTGCTCCTTCACCGGTATAGCCACCCCAGATTCCGTTCAATTCCAAAGTGGGTCGGATTCCGGTTCGTTCAAGTGTAGTATATCCATCCTCTCCCCAGACATCCTGAATCTCAAGATCTTTTTTATAATTTTCCAAATTAAATGGGGCCTTGTTCAGTTCTTTGCGTTCTTCTAAACTCATTTCCTGAACATCTCTGTAAAATCCACGGACTTTGACTTTATTGTTTTTATCATGAAGAGAAGCAATCATTTTTGCAAGTATCGTAATCGGATTTGCAACTGCTCCACCATAAACACCGGAGTGTAAATCCCGATTTGGACCGGTGACTTCAACGTCCATATAGGTTAATCCTCTTAATCCGGTCTCAATGGATGGATGCTCCATACTGATCATTGAAGTATCGCTTACTAAAACGATATCTGCTGCTAAACGATCTTTATTAGCTTTTAAGAATTTATCTAAATTAGAACTGCCAACTTCTTCTTCACCTTCAATAATAAATTTAACATTACAAGGCAAAGAATTTGTTTTGACCATGCATTCCAATGCTTTGATATGCATAAATACCTGTCCTTTATCATCGCATGATCCTCTGGCATATAGGTTGCCATCTTTTACAACTGGATCAAAAGGACCACTGGTCCATAAATTAAGTGGGTCAGGTGGCTGCACATCATAATGCCCGTAAGTCAATACTGTAGGTAATTTAGGATCAATTATTTTTTCAGCCAATACGACAGGGTGGCCTTTGGTTTTACACACTTCCGCGTGATCACACCCCGCATCTAGTAGAGCCTGTTTTACAGCTTCTGCACAGCGTTTGGTGTCTTCATTGTGTTTTGAATCTGCACTCACTGATGGAATTCGCAATAAATCCATTAGTTCATCCAAAAACCGTTGCTTATTAGATTCAAGATATTGGGTTGCATTCATAATTCAATAATTTTATTAGACAGTGAAAAATATTTTTACTTTAAATTAGGATTTATATTCATTTGGTCAAACATAAAACTCAAAATATCTGCCGCTTCATCAATTCGCTTGGATGTCGGTTTTCCAGCCCCGTGACCAGCACTGACATCAATGCGGATTAAAAGAGGTAAGCTTCCAAGTTGGGCTTTTTGCATAGCCGCTGCAAATTTAAAAGAGTGTGCCGGAACTACGCGATCATCATGATCAGCGGTAGTGATTAATGTTGCTGGATATTCAGCAGGTTTAGCATTGTGCAGGGGGGAATATTTTATAAGATAATCAAAACCTTCTTTCGTATCGCTCGTACCATAATCTGAAGCCCAAGCCCATCCAATCGTAAATTTGTGGTAACGAAGCATATCCAAAACACCAACAGCCGGAAAGGCTACTTTGCAAATAGAAGGATGTTGGGTAATTGTTGCACCTATGAGTAAGCCTCCATTTGATCCACCTTGTATAGCCAAATGATCCCGATCTGTATATTTTTCATTGACTAAATAATCAGCTGCTGCAGCAAAATCATCAAATACATTTTGTTTGCGTTCTTTCGTTCCGGCTTCATGCCATTTTTTACCAAATTCGCCTCCACCTCTTAAATTAGCAACAACGAAGAGCCCATTTGATTCTAATAATGGTAATCGGGAAACTGCAAAACTAGGCGTAAGTGAAATATCAAATCCACCATAGGCATATAATAAACAAGGTGATGGGAGCCCCTTCTTAAAATCTTTTTTACGTGTGATAAAAAGGGGGACCTTGGTTCCATCTTTACTGGTAAACCATTCTTGGTCGGTGGTGTATAAATCGGGTTGATAATTTTCAATTTTTGATTCATATTGTACCGTCGATTCATAGGTAGTTAGATCCAGTCTGTAGATGGTGTTGGGTCTGATGAATGAAGAAAAAGAATAAAATGCTTCGGTATCATTTTGTTCACCACTAAATCCACCGACAGTTCCCAATTCAGGAAAATTTAATTGCTTGAGATGATTGCCTTGTAAATCATAGATCTTAGCCTGACTGGTAGCATGATGCATATAAACAGCAATCAATTTGCCACCTATGAAGGATACACTTTGGAGTACATCCTCCTGTTCTGGTAAAATATTAATCCAATTTTCTTTCTCGGGGTGTTTCATAGAAACAGCAA
The DNA here is from genome assembly GCA_964389985.1 of uncultured Saprospiraceae bacterium. GTDB lineage: Bacteria > Bacteroidota > Bacteroidia > Chitinophagales > Saprospiraceae > Vicinibacter. The sequence continues at coordinate 15,079 of CAYMGR010000021.1, read as the reverse complement.
ATAATTTCCAGTTTGTACTTTCAAAATTTGTGTGTATATATAAGGTGTCACCGGAATTTCCTATCACATTGTAATCGCTTTCAAAACTCGAAACCAACCATTTAAAGGCATCATTTTTTTTAGAAAGGTCTTTAACAGCCAAAGAATTCCCACTCGTAGATTCCGACGAACTCAAGATTAAAAAACGTTCGTCCTCCGTGAGGCTTACATAAGAATTTCGCAACGGATTTTTTGGATCTTCGTAGATCAATAGATCTTGAGATTGATCTGTACCGAGTTTATGAAAATAGACGCGATGGTTTTCATTTTTTGCAGACAATGCACCGGTGCCTTTGGGTTCCGGATATCGACTATAATAAAAGCCATCTTCCTTCCAGGCAGCACCACTAAATTTTACCCAACGGATGGAGTCTTTTAAATCTTGGTTTAAATCAAGATCCCGAACCAGTATTTTGTTCCAGTCTGAACCACCCTCGGAAATTAAATAGGCCATATATTTTCCATTTTTGGAAAAACTATGACCTGAAAGAGCAACAGTACCATCTTTGGATAAAGTATTGGGATCAAGAACAAGTTGCAATGAATCAGCTAGATTTTTTGTACGGTATAAGGCATCCTGATTTTGAAGTCCGTTATTTTTAAATATGAAATAATTTCCTGATTTTTTTTCGGGAGTACCAAATTTTTCATAATCAAATAAGTTTTCAAGATGTGCTCTCAAGTCTTTACGAAAAGGGATCTTGTCTAAAACGGAAAAGGTCAATTCATTTTGAGCTTTAACCCAATTCATGGTTTCAGTTGAATGGTCATCTTCAAGCCAGCGATAAGGATCTGCTATTTTGGTTCCAAAATAATTATCCTCAATAGTATCCATTCGGGTTTCAGGATAGCTTAGTTTGGCTTCTGAATTGGTATTTGATTTCTGTTGTTGACATGCACTAACTGTTCCTAACATAATGGCGATACAAAAAACGAGATGATAACCGTTCATAAGGTATAATTCATTTTTGAAAATAGAGGCCAAAATTAAAGGTTTGAAGGGATCTTTCATTAATTTTGACTCAAATTAAACGATCAAAAGCCTTGAAATATCGTTTTTCTTCATACAAAGTTGCCTTTTTAACACTTTTTTTAGGTTTCTCTTTTTGTAGACCGCTCTTAGCTTCTATAAATGCGAATGACAGTTTAATCGTCTTGGAAGCTGGTTTACTGGATCGAATCCATAAAACCAAAAGCTTGTTGAATGACATCAGGGAGCAGATAAAGTCCAATCAGGTTCAAATGGCGGAGCCTAATTTGACTAAAAAGCAAACAAAATTATTAGAAAGGGAATCGAAGAATTCAATGAATTCCTTAAACCTAAATCAAAAAAGTCTTCAGGCTTATTTAATACTATTGTCAGAAACAAGAAATCTGAAGTATCTTAATGATAAAGTAAAATCTAAGAAGTTAACCAAGATAAAGGACGTTTTAAAAAATCTGGATAAAGGAAAAACACCAAAGCATTTATTTGAACATTCCTTATCTGACTTACATGTGGCTCGCTTACCTATCCAGGTCTATGACACTTATTTAAGTTCACCTTGTGAACTGCAGTTTGACGAAAATGGGTCCATTTGGGCAAACGCTTATCGTCCTTTTTTTGAATATACAGATGCAAGGATTTCAAAATTTTTTAAAGAAGATGATTTCCTGGAATGCTGGTCTCGATTTATTTATTCCAATAAAAAATATTATCTTGAATTAAAGTTTGTATTGCATTCGCCTAAAGCTTCTCAAATTTATGGAAGCATCGATCCGTCTAATCCGGCTCGATTGGATTTTATGAACGGGGATTTTATTTATCTTGAGACCTTTGCTTTGAATACATCAGAAATTGAACCAGGATCTGCTAATACGATCTATACCATCCAATATAAATTAGATAATGAGGACCTTCGTTATTTGTCGAAGTATGATGTAGATAGTTTCACCATTATTTGGACAAATGGTGCCGATCGATTTGAATTATTGTATTTGGACGTGCTTAAAACAATGTTGGAATGTCTGAAAGAAAGGAGCTGACAAAACTTGGCTTGCACTTGCCTACGGATCCCCGATGGATAGATTTGGCTTCAAAATCGATTGAAGAGATCCTGACGGATCATGCCTATTGTGAGCAAAAAGCTGCAAGTTCATGTATCTCTCTTGTACAATTATATCCGGATAAATTAGAATTAGTTGAAGCTGTTTCACCAATTGTCACAGAAGAGTGGGGACATTTTAGAATGGTAATTTCTGAATTGAAAAAAAGAGGACTAAAACTGGGATTTCAGCGAAGGGATGAATATGTCCATGGCTTGTTGAGTTTTTTGAAAAAGGGAGGATCCAGAGAAGATCGATTAATTGAGCATTTGCTTTGTTGCGCACTCATTGAAGCGAGAAGTTGTGAGCGGTTTCGACTACTTTCACTGGAATTAGATGACCCGAACCTTAAAACATTTTATCATCACTTTATGGTGTCCGAAGCAGGACATTATAAACTCTTTATTGAATTGGCTGAATTGTATTTTGGAAAAGAAACCACCCGAAAAAGATGGTTAGAATTCTTGGAGTTCGAAGCTCAATTGATAGCAGGTTTGTCTGTTAGAGGTGACCGGATGCACTAATTATTTAATATTGGGATCTGTTTTTGATTCTTCACTCAACTGAATGAGTCTGGTTAAAATATCGACGCAAGATTGAACAATGGGCCTGATTTCAGCAGCTTGTAATTCCTTATCTTTTGAAATAATTTTCGTATATTCTTCAGGGCTCAGGGCTTCTGTAATCCGATCAGTGGCACAGCTGCAATAATTTTTAACTAAATCTGGATAGGCTTCAGCCGTTCGCTTTCCGTTTTCTAAACATTGCTTCGTCAACGCGTCACGGGCTGATTGTTCCCATGCGAAAACTTTATTGGATGCTGTGTTTTGTGTTGAAGGCTTTGGTGTGATTTTTTTTTCACTTGGCCAAAGCAAATACACGCCCATACAAACCAAAAGGACGGAAAGTGACCTTTTGATAATGAGATCAACTTTTTGTGCTTCTATCGGTTTTGTTGAAGCTTCATTTTTTGAAAATACATTAAAACTGGATATTAAAAAATAGACAGCTCCAACAATACAAATAATACCTAAATAAAATAACATATGCTCCGTTTTGCTTCAGTCGATTTGAATCGAATCAATTATTTATTAAACAGGCCTTCATAAGAATTGCCTTCGTTGTTTTTAGTTTGAATCGTTGCACGTTCAGGTACCTTGCTGTCCATTTTCATGCGATCGTCTTTACTACCCATTAGAAGTAATTTGCTTTTTTCTTCATAATCTTGCAACATCTTAAGACCTTCTTCTTCAAATACACCATTTTGTAAATCTACGCTATTCATAAAGTTTTCTGATAACTCCATAAATCGTTCCATCTCTCCAACTTTATAAGCAACATCGTCTGCTATATGCTCTAAAGCTTGATCAAAAATAACTCGTTGATCTGTATTCCCACTAATGACGTTCATAGCAGATTTCATTGCGCTATGAGAGGCTCTGATCGCTTTTCGCTCCTGCTCTTTTAAACTGACTTGATCCTTTGTGTCTTCTAAAAGGATTTCTGAATTCTGATACATCTTGGTGAGTACTTTATTCAAAATATCCATTTTGCTTAAGAGATGATTGTACTTCTCATTGGTCTCCTGAAGTCTGGCTGCTTTGCGGGTAGCTAAAACCATTTGTGCCTCCTGGTTTTGATTTCTTGCTATTTGAGCCATTCGCAACTGACTTTCCACTTCATGTGAATTTTCGGTTACATTATTTTGAAGCTTCTTGATTTGACCTTTAAGCACCCCAATCTGCTCGCTCATTTTGGATAAATTATTTTCTAAATCACTTACATAATTTTTTAGAATACCGATTGGGTCAATGGTCACAAAAATTCCGGTTATCCAACGCATGATGCTTTTATACATATAGCCGATTAATGTACGCATTCTGGGGTCCAAAACCATATAGATGATTGCACCTAATACAAGTAGCATGCCTGCTAAATAAACCATATTTTGAGTCAGGCTGATAAGATAGGGTAAATACTTATATAAGATAGCGCCACCGCCAATGAGTAAACCCGCAAGAACAACTGTTCCGGTAATTCCTTCAGGTTTATTCCAAAATCCTTTTGGCTTTTCCATTCCGGGGCCAGCATTAAGAGTTGCCATAATTTAAATGTTTAGTTTATGATTACAATTAGACAAAAGTATTGCTATTCAGGATAAATTCGGGATTTCTTACTATAAATGTCTTCATTTATTCGATCAGTACTTAAATAAAATCGACATCTTGCAAATAGGGGTAACGCATTAAAAATTGAATGGCTTTCTCCAGATCCAACTGATCATAAACTACGCTGTAAATCATATTGATAATCGGCAACCTGAGATGGTAATGCTTGGCCAATTGATTTGCAATGCGCACGGTTCTGACTCCTTCTACTACTTCATCCATAGAATTAATAATATCTTGTAATTTCTCACCTTTACCCAAGCGGTATCCAAAACTAAAATTCCTGCTTTTTGTACTCGTGGCAGTTGCTATCAGGTCCCCAATACCAGCAGTACCTAAAAAGGATCGGGAAGTTGCTCCCACACTTCGGCCTAATTCAATCATTTCACGAAGTCCTCGTGTGATCAACATGGCTTCCAGATTTTTACCTAGGCCTTTTCCCGCCAACATTCCGGAGCCTAAAGCAATTATATTTTTTAAAGCTCCTGCCATTTCTGCTCCCACAAGATCGTATGACCCAAAAACATAAAACATTCGGCTGGCTAAAACTTCTGTTCCTGCTTTGATCACTTCATCGTATTCACTTGCAATAACAGATGCTGCAGGTTGCTTGTCCAGTATTTCACGATATAAATTGGGACCTGCTAAACAACCTACCCGTATCACTGATGTTTCCTGACGGATGACTTCACTCATGGTATGTATGTTCTTTCGGGAAATATTAACCATTGCCAGATTGGCAATGGGAATCCCCGCAATATCAAGACCCTTGGTGGCATGAATCAAAATATGCGCTGGCGTCAAATAATGCGCCATGTCTTTGCAAGAATCCCTGAAGTTTTCTGAAGGAATAACTGGAAAAATAATTTTAGTCAACCGGCAAACTTCTTCAATTGATTGACATGCTCGAATGCGTGGACTTAAATCGACATTTAAATTGCGATGTTCTAAATTAATCCGATCTACAGTCTCTTTTTTGCGGGCATATATCAACACATCCGTATTATGAGCTAATAAGGTTGCGATGGTGGTGCCAAAACTTCCAGCACCAATTACACCTACCACTTTATGTTTATCCTGCATGCAATCGAAATTGCTTTTGATAAGCTTTGACTTACCGATGATTGAATAATTTTTGAAAATGGGCCTCTATAAAAAATTCGAAGTCCTTTAATTCCTTCGGAGCATGATGATTATCAATAACTGATTTTCTAAGGCCGTATTCTTTAATTGTAATAATTGTATTGGGTAAATCAGGTATATAGAGTTCTTTTTCAATTGGATAAACGGGCTCCAATTTATAAATATCAAATTTTTTTAATTGCATTTTAACTTCATTCCACCACGCATCGGTTGCTAACACATAAGATGTGCCAATGGGTTCAATATGCTGAAAGCCTTCATACTTAGCAATCCCATTTTGAAAAATAGTAAAGTCAAACGTAGGACAAAAGCCAAAACAGGCAGAACGTCTATAAAATAAAAGAGTATCCGTGCTTAATAATAAAGTATCTTCTGGTTGAAAAGATGTCTTAAATATCGGTAAAGGGGATAGAACGGTTGGTTGATCAGATTTCTGATTTTTGGAACTGGAATTTCTATTGCAAGCAAACGTTAGAATAAAAGCTAGTATAAAAAAACACCAAATTGGTTTTATCATTTTTTTGTTTTTTTGTCGCGCTCTAGTTGTTGCTTTTGTTGTTCTTTCATCATGGTTTCCAGACGTTCTCTAAATCCCCCCTTCTTTCGGGGTTTGGATTTGTTTAATTCCAGTTCACCTCTTATTTTATCGGTATCAAATAGCAAATTTCGTCCTAAAAGGGTTTGACCAATATTTAAAAGGTTACTAAAAAACATATAGCAGGTAAGTCCGGCAGCAGTTTTATTAAACATAAACCAAAAGATAACAGGCATTAAATACTGCATATATTTCATCGCCGGATTGGCAGAAAAATCCATGGATTGGGAGGAGTAGTAGGTAAATACTAAAGTAGACACCATCCATAAAAAGGCAAATAACGATAAGGTGCTTCCAAACAAGGGTAATGTAAAAGGTAGATGCACAAATTCATCAAAAGAAGTTAAGTCGGCAGCCCATAAAAAGGACTCTTGTCTAAATTCAATGGTGGCGGGAAAAAACCGATATAATGCAATCCAAATGGGCATTTGCAATAATAAAGGAAAGCAACCGCCTAATGGATTCACCCCAAATTCATTGTACATCTTCATGGTCTCCATTTGCTGTTTCTGCATATCGTCTTTGTGCTTATTTCTAAGCTTTTCTATTTCAGGTTTGAGTGCGGTCATTTTTGCCTGTGAATGCAGCATTTTATAGGCTAATGGAAAGACGAGTAGTTTCACTACGAGGGTCATCAATAAGATGATAAAACCTTTATTGCCGATAAAATTGGATAGAAAAACAAAAAGGGGTCTTATTGCATACCGGTTGATGCTTCCAAAAATACTCCAGCCATAAGAGATGATATCTTCCAATTCAACATTAAACGATTTTAAGCGCTTAAATTCGTTGGGTCCTATGTACCATTTCAAAAGCGTTTCCTGCTGGTCAACTTCGTTTGCTGAAATCGTTAAATCAGAAACTAATTTTTTAAGGTCATCTGAGTCAGGTGCTAAGAGGACCGTTTCATATTTGGCTTTAGCAAATCCTTTTTCAGATAAGAGGCTGGTATTAAAAAATTGATTTGAGTGCGATACCCATTGGACTCTCTTTCCACTGCTTTCTATCTTATCATCACTTCTGCAAGAGCAATAATCTGGATTTTCCTCTTTCTCTTTAAAGTAAACCGAACTGGCGTATTTTTCGTAATCACTATTTCGTTCTAATCGATCCAAATAATTTTCCCAATGAATGACTACATCCTCTTTAAGTTGGGCATTTTCAGTACGAATACTGTAATCTAACTGGTAGTCATTCTCTGCTAAACCATAGTTTATAATAAGGCTTCCTCCATTACTAAGTCTACCCGTAAACCGGATGTGTTTTCCATCTGTTTGGGAAGATTCAAAATTCAAATTACTTGAATTGAAAGATCCCTGGGCTGTAATCAGTTGAAGATTAAAGGCATTTTTTTTGTCTTCCAGTAATTTGAGTTCTGTTTTTTGCTCTTGATGATCGGCACCAACGACAACTTTGTGGTGTTTTTTAATGATTGCTTCCAGGATACGGGCACCTTTCGAACTAATTTTAATAGCAACCAATTCGTTTTCCAGAACGATTACTTTTTCCGGAATCATGTTTGAGCTATCAGTGGGGGTATTCGTTGAATCTATAATCGGTTTATTTTCAGGAAGGCTGTTTGGAAGCTCGGCTTTTTTCGGAATAGCTTGTTGAGCAATGGAATCTTGCTCCCGCTTTTGCTTCATCTGCTCTTGCATTTCCGGCTGAAAGAAAAACTGGTTCCAAAGAAATAAGACAGCAATAATTAACAGAATACCAATAATATGATTGCGCTCCATAAAATTCAGGAAGGTTTAAAGCTGGCAAAGCTACAATACTCTAGACTTATAAGGGGTTTTGCAATTGCTTTTAATTCAGGATGATTTGGCATAGCCAGACGTCATGGTATTCTTTTCGCGCTTCGTAAAATGTGTGTCAGCAGGGGCCATGCATATCCTGGATGGAAGCCAAGTATTTATAATAAATGCTTGAATAATAAACATTTACAAATTACAAAATAATTTTATAAGAGAACCAGTAAATAGGAAGTAAAAGGAGTCCTTGAAGTACAAATGGCTCTAAAAAAAAACTACCCGTCCCTCTGGACAGATAGTTTCTAAGACAGTAGTAGGTAATGTATAAAATTTATAATATTCCTTAAAATATGCTTCAATACCCGGGATATTGAAGCGAACCTTACCTATCACTACCTTTCAGTAAATGATAGCTGAGGTTTTCATTTCATTTATTCAAACAATTCCACTTAATAACCGGCTACTAACTAAAGACCCGATTAGATTGAAATATGCTGCTTGAACTAAAGAAAAAATTAAATATTTTTTTTAATTTCATAATCTACAGATATTCAAATACTTATGTAAAAACATCTGGCTACAGGAGACGGTAGTTATATTAATAAATAATATATGTATAAATCCTTTATTATTAAATGTAAATTATATGTTATCAAGTTTTTGAAGGCTTTTTGACCGAATTTTTGAAGTAATTTTGCAGTCCAATTTAATTAATGTTATGCAGGATATTCGCAATATTGCCATTATAGCTCACGTCGATCACGGCAAGACCACCTTAGTCGATAAAATTCTTCATCAGACTAAACTATTTAGGGATAATCAACAAACTGGTGAGTTAATTCTGGATAATAATGAATTAGAACGCGAAAGGGGTATCACCATTTTGGCTAAAAATGTTTCCGTCAATTACAAAGGCACAAAAATTAATATCATCGATACACCTGGACACGCTGATTTTGGTGGAGAAGTAGAACGGGTTTTGAATATGGCAGATGGTGTTTTGTTACTGGTGGATGCATTTGAAGGTCCTATGCCTCAAACTCGTTTTGTATTGCAAAAGGCCCTGAGTCTTGGAAAAAAGCCAATTGTCGTTATTAATAAGGTGGACAAACCAAATTGCAGGCCGGAAGAGGTCCATGATCATGTATTTGAATTGTTTTTTAATTTAGATGCAACTGAAGAACAATTAGATTTTCCAACTATTTATGGTTCCTCCAAACAAGGCTGGATGGGATTGGATTATAAAAAACCAACGGAAGATGTTACCCCGCTTTTAGATGCTATCATCGAACATATTCCAGCTCCTGTGATTCCAGAAGGAAATCTTCAAATGATGATAAGCAGTTTGGATTATTCCGCTTACATCGGACGGATTGCCATTGGCCGGATATTAAGACAGGGCATTCGGGTCAATCAACCGGTTTCGCTTGTGAAGCGTGACGGTTCGATTATGAAATCTAGGATAAAAGAACTTTATACCTTTGAAGGTCTGGGTAAAAGCAAGGTTGAATCTGCTGAAGCAGGGGATATCTGTGCGGTTTTCGGTTTAGAAGATTTTGAAATTGGAGATACCATCTCAGATTTTGAAAATCCGGAAGGCTTAACACCTATCAAGGTGGATGAACCTACAATTTCCATGTTGTTTACCATTAACAACTCCCCGTTTTTTGGAAAGGAAGGTAAATATGTGACATCCAGACATATCCGGGAGCGTTTAGAAAAGGAATTAGAAAAAAACCTTGCCCTTAGATTAGAAGATACAGAAAGTCCGGAATCGATGTTAGTATATGGAAGGGGGATTTTGCATTTATCGGTTTTGATCGAAACCATGCGGAGGGAAGGATATGAATTGCAGGTTGGTCAACCTCGTGTCATCATTAAAGAAATCGATGGAGTAAAATGTGAGCCTATAGAGGTGATGACTGTGGATGTGCCTGAACCGTTTTCCGGAAAAGTAATTGAATTGGTGAGTCAGCGCAAAGGCGAAATGTTAGTGATGGAAACCCGGGGAGATTTAATTCATATTGAATTTCAAATACCATCCAGAGGATTAATCGGACTTCGGAATATGTTGTTGACTGCATCGGCAGGTGAAGCAATTATTGCCCATCGGTTTAAAGAATTTCAAGCCTGGAAAGGGAATATTCCTTCCAGATCAAATGGTGTTTTAGTTTCTAAATTGCCTGGAATGGCGACAGCCTACTCGATCAATTACTTGCAAGATAGAGGTAGGTTTTTTATTGACCCAGGAGAAACCGTTTATGTCGGTCAGATTTTGGGTGAACAAATTCGTCCGGGTGACTTGGTTGTAAATATCGTAGAAGGTAAAAAACTGACAAATATGCGTGCTTCAGGTTCAGATGGAACCATCCAAATTGTACCTAAAATTAATTTTTCGCTTGAAGAAGCACTGGAATACATTCAGGAAGATGAATACGTTGAAGTAACTCCTAAATCAATTCGATTACGTAAAATTATCCTGGACGAGAATGAGCGTAAAAAAGCCCAAAAAAGAACAGAATCCATTGAGGCAATGGCTTAAAATTCAATCGACCCATTAAAGAATGAATAGGTCGATTGAATTTTATATTGAAATATTATTTACTGAATTGCAAATTCAAATTGGCTCTCTTCTTCCTCAATTCCATCTTCATGTCCCCAGACTTTTGCAACTAATACCCAACTGCTGTTTGCACTAAATCCATTGGCAGCATTTAAAATCAGGGTATCCTTAAATTCATGCTCCCCACTTGAGTCATCCACATGCTCGTCATCAGGTTTACTGTAAACTTCCACACCGGTCGCTTTATTATAAATGCGGACATTGATATGATGAACAGTTTCTCCGGTATGGCTTTCAAATAAAATTTGAATAGGTAGACTATCCCCTAAAGAATAGCTCTTTACAATAGGTTGCTCAATATGAGCATGATAATCATAGGTTAGTGAATGATCATCTGAACACTGAGTAAAAATAAAAAGAGTACTTAAAAATATAAAGATTGTTAATTTCATTTTTTTAAAATAAATAAGCTAATTGAAAAGATAATTTATGGTCGAGTTTTGCATTTCCTCCGGAAAAATTTTGATCCAAAACAATTCCAGTGGATGCTGAAAATACGAAATCACGGAAACCCATATTTAAACCAACATCCATAAAGTGTCCGGATCCTTTCGTATGGCTGACTTCTTTACCATTTTTATAACGATCCGAAGCTACATGTTCATAATAGTATCCGGCAAAAGGAGTTAGTTTAAATGAATTTTTCAGTTGATGTTCATAATAATAAAGAATTTGCGATTGAAAGGGATTGCCAAAATGATACCCTGAAAACGAAGCTGATTGCAATGTGTAGTTTAAATTAAAAATCAATCCTTGGTTTTGCTTAATCAATGCAAATTTGGGGTTGAATTGAAGACCCCAGCTTCCTTTAGTTACATTAAAATTTTCCGGCAAATTGAGCTCATGGATATCAGATCGAAATCTTCCGGTAGGCAAAATACATGCAGTACCCAAATCCAAATAAATCCGGATGGACCCAGGTTGATTTTCAGGGCTAATAAATGTATAAGCTATACCTAATTTGGAATCTCCGATGCCATTTAATTCATTCGTTTGATTTGAAACCTGGCGTGTATTGTAATGATAACTCAAGGCACTTAAAACACTCCATTTTGAATTGAAGTAATATCTGCTGCCAAATTCAAATGAATTAAACGCATCTGAAAGAGTCAGCCCTGTTTCGCCAATCCCCTTGAACTGTGATTTGCTATATGCAATATGAATACTGTTCCGCTTGCTTAGTTGCAATAAACCTAAATGAGATGGAGGGATACTGCATCCACATATATCGCAAGCGCTAAGTAGATTCAAGGAACAAATTGTAAACATAAAGATTCCGATAAATTGGATCTTCATACAATGAAAATTTGAAGTGGATAATGCTGTTTAGTCGAAAATTACTTAAGCATTAGGTGGGTCTTCCAACAAAAAACGGTAGAGGCCACTTTTCCCTTCCTGAAATTCGAAATTATCCAATCTATAGGCAATTAGCAAACTAGAAAGTTGGAGTGAAGAAGCAGCAGGTGGAAATAAAGTGGTAAAATTAGATTGTTCGAATAACTGAACTGCTTTTCTTTGAGTTTCACGTTGTTCAATTAATTTCTTTTTTAGATAACACTTCCCATGGCATTTTTTAGAAGGCTTGTTTTTGTTGATACAAACTGCTTGCTCTAATCGATCTTGATTTAATTTAAACAAGCTAAAAGCAATAAAACCTTGCATGCCGGAAGCCAACACAAGGAAAGACAAGAAAACAACGATAATTTTGTAAATGGGTTTACCCATATTTAAATTAACGTTTTATTGATCAAAAAAGTTCCAAACAAATCAAATTATAAACTGGAATAATCCTGCTTAAAAATTTGGATGGCACTCACTTTTTTACCAATGAGAAAGCCCAATCGCAATCCTTCTTCGCAGTCCATTCTAAAGTGCACGCCAAGGGCAATTCTCGAAAAAGCATTTTCAAAGGCCATTTCGTAAAATGAATGAAATTTTCGTGGGGTACTCATGAATTCATCGCGACCTTTATGGCTTTTATCAGTCAAGCCATATTCTGTGCCGTAAAGTGAGGTTAAAACTTCAGCGGCTGCTGCTCCAAAAATAGAATGACCAGATGGATAAGATGGAAAAGGCGGGGTATGAAATAAGGGTTGCCAGGTCTTATTGAACACCTTATGAATATAGGTTTCCGGGCGTTCTAAATTATAAAGGTATTTTGAATTCCAACAACAAATGGCTGCATCATTAAGGGCTAAACCGACTTTAAGATAGGTCTCTAATGTTTTTTCAAAACTTGGGCATTCTTTAGCGATCACCTGATTCGTAATAGATATCCAACGGCTACTAGGTGTGAACGTAATGCCTGGATGATCATCACTCCAAAATTCAGCAATCCATTTATTTTCAGAAGAAAGTGGCATGCTGATCGTCAGAACTTCAAGAGCTTCTGTATAGTATTCGGAGCCGGCCATGGTGGAGTATTCTGGAATGGGTTTAGCTATAAATTCCGAAAGGTTTATCACAAATGGTTTGACCTTCCCCCAAAATGGTAATAGTGGTGGCATGGGAAAATCTTCTGAAATTTTCCATTTACCTTCTTCCGGTTTGATTGAATATTGCTTGTCGTAAATATGTAAAAAAGCTTGATGCCCAAAACTATCTAAAGTGGAATATTGATAAATGGAGCTTGCAACAGAATCTCCATACATCTGAGATAGTTTCATTTCATTTTGTGGATGACTTCGGGAAATGGAATGAAACCATTTAGAATATAAAGCCTCTGATTTTGAATAAATCTCTGGCGGAGCTGTCAAGAAAAACTTATAAAATAATCTTCTGTAGCAAGCATTTAAAGAGGCTTGTAAAATAAAGCTTTCGCGTTCCGGAAAATCCATTGATTCGTAACAGGGAATAAGGAGGGAAAGAGAATGAAGATCTTTCTTCATTTCTGGCTTGGCGGATAGCATTCCTGCTAAACCAATATAGCCATATGCTCTGGCTGAAATGGGGCCACGGTATCCTTCTGAAAAACGGTCAGCTTCTAAATAGAAATCATACCATTCTTTGATTAAGCTGGTGGTTTTTTCAGCTTCTGATTGTTGTGTAGATAAACAGGCATATAATCCAAATGAAACAAGTAAAAGGATCCCGATACAGATACATATCAAGCTCAGGTATTTCTTACCTGACAATAACAATCGATTTTGGAAACTGGCCATTAGATTTTTGCAACTAATTATATTGCAACTCAAGTGGCAATTTAGTTTGAAGGATGGGTCCGGAATGAACTGTTTCTGACGATGGAATTTCTACCGGTGTAAATAACAATCTGAATATAGTTCCTTCTTGTTGGTTTGGAATAACTTCTAAATTAATTTTATGAATTTTCAATATGGAAGAAACCAAGGATAAACCAATACCTGAACCTTTGATTACAGAGGTCTGTGGACTTCTGTAAAAGGGTTCAAAGATGTAAGGTAAATCAATTTCGCGGATACCCGGGCCTTTGTCTTCAATATCAATTTGGATTTGATGGTTTTCTAAATAGGATAGGATCACACGAACTTTATGATCCGGACTGTATTTACATCCATTTTCCATTAGATTGATCAATGCAGTTCTGATCAATGCTTCGTTTGCAGATACTACTAAATGTCGTTCATCCTCAGGTAAATTCAATATTTCAAATTGAATTTTATAATTAGAATGGGCTTTTGCTAGTTGAGATTTTACTTGCCAAATCGTTTCATCGATTCTGATTTCTTCAAATTCAACAACATTTTGATCAGAACTAATTTTGGCTAATTGCATTAATTTATTAGAAACTTCATTTAGATTTTTTGTATCATCTAAAATGGAATTTAAAGTTTCTTTATATTGAGTAGCACTTCGCTCATTTTGAAGGCTGACTTCAATTTGACTGATGATGACACTGAGTGGATTTTTTAACTCGTGAGAAATATTTGAAAGAAATAATTTTTGAGTAACAAATGCTTTTTGAATCCGGTCTAATAAATTGTTGAAGGTTACAACTAAGCGGGTTAATTCATCATTCTGATTGCGGATTCTTAACCGGTGACTCATATCTGTTGGCAATATCGCCTCCACTTCATTCATAATATGATTGACAGGTGCTAATGCCTGGCCCGCAAAAATCCAACCTCCTACAGCCACCAAAACAATAAATAAGATAAAAACGAGCATCAAAATTTTTGTTAGATCGATTAAGTGTTCTGATTTAAAAACAGCTTCTGCGACAATCACAAAATTCTTGTTTGTTTTGTCCTTATAGACAAGTCCAAGTGCATTATAAGCACCATTCGCAAATCGGCTTTCACCAGTCGTTTTTATTTCAGAAAATGTTCCGGCATCTAACTGGTCTGATCCTGGATTAAAACTGTAAATACGTTTATTTTCTTCGTTATAAATCGTGATATTTTCTGTATACATGGATAATTGTTGCGTGCCGGTTGGCTCAACTTTTTTCTCATTATACAGGGTTTCATGTCCAACAATCATGTCGGCCGTCATGATGGCCTTTGATTTTAGATTACTATAAAAATCATCGCGAACTTGCTCTTCAAATTCTATTCGGATAAACATAAGAGCAAAAACCATGATCACCGCAACGATTACTATAAATTGGATGGTTAATCTTCTGCGAATTTGCATAAACGAATCATTTGCTTTTTAGGGGACTAATTTTCTAATTTAAATATGTATCCGGCAC
>CAYMGR010000020.1:11642-19726 GCA_964389985.1 uncultured Saprospiraceae bacterium | reverse complement strand
CCATCCCAGAAATTTGGGTTTGACCGGTATTTTCATCAGTAAATACTTTAAATGTCGGATCCTCTTCTGCTAATTTAGCTAATGACATTCCTAATTTGTCCTGATCCTTTTGGGTTTTGGGCTCAATTGCAATCGAAATAACAGGTTCTGGAAACACCATTGCTTCCAAAATAATTGGATGATTTTCATCACAAAGTGTGTCCCCTGTTTTAATATCCTTAAATCCAACTGCCGCAGCGATATCACCTGCTTCAATACTATCGATTGATTTCCGATCATTTGCATGCATGAGAAATATTCGGGAAATCCGTTCTTTCTCCATATTCACCCGATCCTTTTCAGAACGTACTTTCAATACATACGAACCTGCATCTAATTTTCCAGAATATACACGCATAAAAACCAATCTGCCTACAAACGGATCTGTTGCAACTTTAAAAGCAAGTGCTGCAAATGGCTCTGAAACATCTGGTTTTCTTAATAATTCTACATCTGTTTTAGGATGTGTGCCTTTTACGGCTTCAATATCTAATGGGGAGGGCAAGTAAGCACAAACGGCATCTAAGACAGCCTGAACCCCTTTATTTTTGAAGGCAGATCCACACAGCATCGGTACGAATTTCATATCGCATACAGCTGCACGAATCGCTTTAATCATTTCATCTTCTGTAATACTATCCGGATTATCAAAAAACTTAACCATCAAATCATCATCGTACTCGGCAATAGATTCAATAAGCTCTTGACGACTTGAGTTAACCTGTTCAAGTATGTCTTCCGGAATCGGAATTTCTTTATAAGTCATTCCTCTGGATTCCTCATCCCAAACAATGGCCTTGTTGGTAATTAAATCCACAACCCCTTTAAAATGTTCTTCTGCTCCAATTGGTACTTGCAATGGAATGGCTTTAGAGCCTAACATGGTTTTCACCTGGTTGACTACATTAAAGAAGTCTGCTCCTTGCCGGTCCATCTTATTGACAAATCCTAAACGAGGAACTTTATAATTATCTGCAAGTCTCCAGTTCGTTTCACTTTGAGGTTCTACCCCGTCTACAGCACTGAATAAGAATACCAATCCGTCCAACACGCGGAGGGAACGATTCACTTCAACAGTAAAGTCAACGTGTCCCGGAGTGTCTATAATATTGACTATATAAGCGGAATCTTTCCAATTCCAATTTGTTTGAGTTGCAGCAGAAGTAATTGTAATTCCGCGTTCTTGTTCCTGAGCCATCCAATCCATTGTAGCGGCTCCATCATGAACTTCCCCAATTTTGTGGGTCAATCCAGTATAATAGAGTATCCGTTCAGTCGTGGTTGTTTTCCCAGCATCGATGTGTGCTGCAATTCCTATATTTCTCAGATATCTTAAATCCCTTGACATGCTTAAGCTAAATTAGACTACGATTTAAAATGAGCAAATGCACGATTGGATTCAGCCATCTTGTGGGTATCTTCACGTTTTTTAACAGCTGCCCCTTCATTTTTACTAGCTGAAATTACTTCATTGGCTAATTTGTCAGCCATCCCTTTTCCTGCTCTGGTCCTTGAGTATTTTATCAACCATTTAATGGCTGTTGCAATTTTACGAGCTGGGCGCATTTCTTGAGGTATCTGAAAGGTAGCACCACCTATCCGTTTGGGTTTCACTTCAATATGTGGCATGACATTATTTAAAGCTCTTTGCCAAACTTCATGAGGATTTTCAGATAGTTTAGTTTCAACCATATCCATCGCCTTATAAAAAATGGAATAGGCTGTACTTTTCTTGCCTTCCCAAATCATATTATTTACAAACTGGGTTACCAGTGGATCCCCAAATCTTGGGTCAGCTTCTATAATTCGCTTTTTTGGTTTATGCTTTCTCATGAACTATCGGAAAAGAATTTTTAACAATTTACTTTTTAGGCATTTTAGAACCATATTTAGAACGGCTTTTTTTCCGGTTGTTGACTCCAGCCGTATCTAAAGCACCCCTAACGATTGTGTATCTTACTCCTGGTAAATCTTTCACCCTGCCCCCTCTGACCAGCACGATGGAGTGCTCTTGCAGATTATGTCCTTCTCCAGGGATATAACAAATCACTTCAATCCCATTGGTCAAACGTACTTTTGCCACTTTACGCAAAGCGGAATTTGGTTTTTTTGGAGTTGTTGTATAAACTCTCGTGCAAACACCCCTTTTTTGAGGGTTGGATTGCAAGGCTCGAGATTTGCTTTTATTCTCAACTTTCTCCCTTCCTTTCCGAATTAGCTGGTTAATAGTAGGCATAAATTAGCTTGTTCTAAATTTTAATATTTTATATATAACAGATTTTCAACACCTTATGACATACCTATTCCATAAGGAGACGCAAAAATAGAACTCTTTCACTAAATAGCAAAATCCAATTGCATTTTTATTCAATAAGTTTGCAAGACCTTAACACACATAACCATCAGAATCTATGGATTTTATAGCTCAAATCACAGTCCGAAATGCAGTTACTGAGGACGCGGCTGCCATTTTAGAGTTGGTCAAAGACCTGGCAGAATATGAAAAAGCCTCTCAGGAAGTTAAAACGACCGTTTCAGAATATCAGTCTGGACTGGAATCTCAACTTTTTAGGGTCATCCTGGCAGAACACCCAGATCATGGCATCCTGGGCATGTGTTTATTTTTTCCCTATTTCTCGACCTGGGGTGGTAAAACGATGTACCTGGAAGATTTTGTAGTAAAAGAGGCTTTTCGGGGTTACGGCATTGGAAAACTGCTTTTTGAGGCTTTTATAGCCTATTCCAAACATCAGGGCGCCCGCAAATTAAAATGGCAGGTCCTGGATTGGAATGAGCCGGCCAAAAATTTTTATCGAAAATATTCAAGCCGCTTTATTGCCGGTTGGGAAAACGGGATTATTGATTTTTAGCCAGCTTTCCATCCTGGCGGTCATCCACAGTTGTTTTTACAGATCTGGACCTTAAGTTTAATTCCAGAGCTCTAAATCATTTTTTATATATTTGCCTACTTTAGGCTTTGAATGGCGCTCATTTGGAAAACATAACTGCTTCAATGATAAAAAATTTACCTATGCAGATTGACTTGAAACTTTTTATACGATTTCAAAATTTGAATTCAATGTTTCAATTTTAATTCCAAATCTACATTCAAGCAATTCATCTCTGATCTTGAACTGACCGCATGAAGCTCAACAAAAGAATTATAACGATTGCATTATTGATTATACTAAGTTTTGTCTACAAGACCATCCATCCGCATGCAATCCATTATTTTGAAACCCGACAAGGGGTTCAATTAAACGACTATATTCTGGATTTTATTCCTTCTTATAACGTAGCCATATTTGTATTTTTGATCCAATATATCAGTATCGCAGTTTTTCTGATTTTTAATATCCGGAACTACAACATCATGGTGAATACTGTTGCAGCTTTTCTCATTTTGCAAACCATCCGGCTTTTCACCATCTATTTACTCCCACTAGAACCGCCGGAAGGATATGTTCCTTTAAAAGATGCCATCCTTGGCGCCATTGTTTATTCGGGTAATATTTACAGTAAAGATCTGTTTTTCTCCGGGCATACCTCTGCGATGTATATCCTTTATTTTTTCTCTACTACAAGAAATCAAAAAGTATTTCACTTATGCAGCTTAAGCCTGATCATTCCATTTATTTTAGTGCAACACATACATTATACCATTGATATTCTGGGTGCCATCTTTATTTCTTATTTGGTCTGCTATTTTTTAAGACGCCTGTATTATTATACACATCCCGAAGTTTTAACCGCATCAAAAGATTCATCCACACAGGCCAGCCATTTTCCTCCACTTTGGAAATTCAAATTATAAACGAGGATTGACCACATGAGCTCCATACAGCGCGATCGGGCCAAACACCTTCAGCAATTCAAATCCTGTATGTTCAATTTTACAACATGAATGATTTACATACTGTGCAGGGAAAAGAGACTTTTTATTGGTGGTCTTCTGGTCTTTCAACCAAAGAAATCCTTGAACTTTTTAAATACCGCATTCTGACACCAAAAACTCATTATAAAGAGCAATATGCATATCTCATTCCATCAGGTACCACCCTCCTTTTTTCTGAACAAGTGGATCTTAAAATTGGGTTTATTGGTGATTTAATGCCCATCAATCGAAAACCTGTTTTCCTGTCTGATGATTTAAAATCATTACTTTCAACATTGGATGTCCTGGTCATTAATTTGGAAGGCGTCATTACAACAAAAAAAAGATTTTTAGCCCAGGTTCACCATTTGGAAATCATCGAAACGATTCAATCTTTATTTAGTGGCCGCTTGTTAATTAATGTAGCCAATAACCATTCAGGCGATTTTGGTGTTTCTGAATTTTATAGCCACTTAAATCATTTGCATACAGCAGGACTCCCTACCTTTGGCTACAAAGAACAACCTCATTTTGAATTTGAGAAATTTCGTTTATACCCTTCTTCCTTATGGTCTAACCAAAAATTCAATATCATCAATCGATTTGATTATGATGCTCACGAGCACACCAAGCAGTTTTTATCTCAAAGTCATTTTAATATTTTTCTACCACATTGGGGTTATGAAATGCAATTGTATCCTATCAAAAAACATCAGAATAGTGCCTATCGTTTTTTAAATGACTGGGACATGATCATTGGAAATCACACCCATTGTCCGCAACCAGCAGAATTAATACCATTTGAATCGGAACACAGATTAATTGCTTTTTCCCTAGGCAATTTTTGTTATGATATATTTAATTCAAATCAATGGCATGGCGCGATGGTTATTGCTGGATTTTCGTGTTCAGGTTTAAAGCCGAAGTTAGTGTCCTGCACTTATCATTTTACTCATCAGGAAAATCCCAAAAAAGAGATTCGGATAAAATTATGCAACGAATTAAATTATCTCAAACGACGATTGGATATGCTGGATTACCTTAAGTGGTAAAATGGACTAGTAACTGCGTTCCAAAATCAGCTGCATCCATTTTTCAATTGCCCTTTTTTGGTCTTCACTTAAATTTAATCTATCCAACCCTTCCTGCGCTTTTATTTTATGACTTGCGATTCGTTGTTTCAACGTTTCTTTTATATTAAATTGTTTAAACAGCAGATCTATTTTCTCCAGGCGAATTTCAGGATTAGATTCTGATTGATACCATTTTAGAAATTCGTTTCGAGTGCGTGGATCCAGGTTTTCACAAAGCTCAAGGACCAAAGCTGACTTTTTAGAGCGGAGGATATCACCGGCTTTTTGTTTTCCAAATTCATAATTTTCGGAGTAATAATCCAGCCAGTCATCTTCTAATTGAAAGACAATTCCAATTTCGATTCCCAACTGATAAAACCCTTCATATAAATCAGATCGATCTGAAAGTTGTGCTGCAAGTCCAAAACTATTTGCCAACAATACGGCCGTTTTTAATCGGATCATTTCCAAATAGTCTGCAAGATTTACGTCCGTTTTCGTTTCAAAACTCATATCCAAAGATTGTCCTTCGCAAACTTGTCTGGCTGTTTCTAAAAAATTTTGAACCAGTCGTCCTTTATTGGATTCGGATTCTGCTTTTTGAATATAGTTTAAACTTTCAATGAGCATGAGGTCTCCAGACAAGATGGCCTGATTGACACTATATTTAATATGTACGGTATCCTGCTTTCGTCTGGTGAAGGAATGATCCATAATATCATCATGCATCAGACTAAAATTATGGAATAATTCAATCCCATATGCAGCATGAAGTGCCTTGGTTTTATCACCATTTAAAATAGCTACAAGATAAATCACAGATAGTGGACGAATCCGCTTACCGCCTATAGATAAAATATAGTTTACAGGCTCATATAATCCAATGGGTTCTTTAGCCCAATGGATCCCATCCATATAAGCTTCAAATGATTTGAGTAACTCACTAATTGAATTTACATTTGTCATAATTTATGCAATCCCGATGTTTCAAAAATATGGATGTTTATTGGTTTTATTCTTTCTACAGTGCAAGGTAGAAGAAAAAGCGGACAGTCTATTTTTCAATGGTAAAATTTATACGGCAAATGCCCGGGATGAGGTGGTTGAAGCAATCGCTTTAAAAAATGATAAAATTATTGCCGTTGGTCGAACGGATGAGCTCCTGAAATTGAAATCAAGCACGACTGAACTGCATGATTTGGAAGGACAATTTATCATGCCGGGCTTAATTGAAGGCCACGGTCATTTTTTAGGTTTAGGAGCAAGCTTAATGAATCTAAACCTTCTTCATACAAAAAACTGGAAGCAGATCAATGAAATGGTTGAAAGCCAGATTAAAAACACTCCAGCAGGAGAATGGATTGAAGGACGTGGGTGGCACCAGGAAAAGTGGGATGAAAGTCCAGGACTAACCGTTAATGGTTATCCGTATCATGACGACTTAAGTCGAATCAGCCAGAATCATCCGGTGATTTTATTCCATGCCAGTGGTCATGCTTTAATGGCTAATCAAAAAGCAATGGAACTAGCTGCCATAAGTTCTGAAACCAGTTCACCGAAAGGTGGACGGATTGTGAAAGATGCCACGGGGAGATTAACCGGTGTTTTTGAAGAAAATGCCATGCAATTGATTACTGATGCTTATCAACATTCACAAAATGCAAAAGAGCCAAAGCTTCAAGTAGACCTAAAAATAAAGCATGCGAAATTGGCTAGTCAGGAATGTTTAAAATATGGAATTACGAGTTTTCAGGACGCTGGAAGTAGTTATAAGGAGATTCAACTTTTAAATGCATTATGTGATTCTCAAACCATTAATCTTCGATTGTATGTGATGTTGCTGGAAGGATCAGAAGGTTTTCATGAGGCGATCAGACAAATCCCCATTCCAATGAGTTTGAATCACCGATTTGCATGCAGGTCCGTGAAAGCCTATCTTGATGGTGCATTGGGAAGTTATGGTGCCTGGTTATTAAATTCCTATTCTGATAAAGCGAATTTTTTTGGACAAAATACCTTTCCACTTGAAAAGTTGGAATCATTAGCACAGGTTTGTAAAAATAAAGGATTGCAATTATGTGTCCATGGTATTGGAGATCGCGGAAATCGTGAAATATTAAATATTTATGAAAAAAATCTTGGTTTCTCTTCCCAATCGTTGCGCTGGCGAATTGAGCATGCACAGCATTTAGATTCCAATGACATTAAACGTTTTTATGAATTAGGCGTAATCGCTTCCATGCAAGCCATCCATTGTACTTCTGATGCCCCTTTTGTAGTTAAACGGCTTGGAATCGATCGTGCCCGCTCTGGAGCTTATACCTGGCGGAATTTACTAAATTCAGGAGCGCATCTGGCAAATGGAACAGATTGTCCTGTAGAATCAATTAATCCATTTGAATGCATGTATGCAGCTATTACACGGAAACGTTTGGACACTGGTCTTGAGTTTTTCCCAGAACAAAAAATGAGTCGAATAGAAGCACTCAAATCTTATACGATTTGGAATGCCTATGCCGCTTTTGAAGAATCTTTAAAAGGTAGTCTCGAAGTAGGTAAACTAGCAGACTTTGTTATTTTGGATAGAAATTTACTGGAGTGCACAGACCTTGAAGTAGCAAGCTGTAAAGTTAAACAGGTCATATTAGGCGGCCAGCAACTCAAACTACAAGTCGATTGAAGTCTATCAACTTATTACTTGAAACAGGTCAAATCGGATACCAATTTATATTTAATTTGGATGGAATCCTTACGGATACTTTAACGGCCCAATATGAAACCTGGAAAACGATTTGTCAGGAACTTGATTTTAATTTAACATTTCATCAATTTGAAAAACTAAATGGTCTTCCTGCTTCCATATTCCTGGATCACTTAATTAAAATTTCAAAGAAAAAGATTTCAATTGAAATGTATCATCAATTGCTGGATTCTAAAAATAGATTGATGTTACATTCCATTAAACATTTAAATGAAGATGATCTGATGCCCGGTGTTCGCAATTTTTTAGTTGGCGCAAAGCGAATATCAACACAGATGGTCGTGGCCACAGAAAATGAATGGGCCACTCCAATCATTGAACGAACCGGTCTTCTGCC
>CAYMGR010000020.1:4596-11542 GCA_964389985.1 uncultured Saprospiraceae bacterium | reverse complement strand
TGGCCACAGAAAATGAATGGGCCACTCCAATCATTGAACGAACCGGTCTTCTGCCCTTTCTTGAATACAGTTTTTTAGAAAAATCCTATTCCATTCCAAAACCAAATCCAGAAATCTTTACCCATGTTGCACAAGCTACCCTTTTTTCTCCCTCTCAATGTATTGTTTTTGAAAATACTCAGTTAGGTATCGAAGCTGCGATCCGGGCGAAAATGAAAGTGATTGGCATCGGTGATCCTAATAAATATCAAGATGCGGACCTGGCCTTTAAAGATTTCAACAGCATCAAAGCTTATGAGATCATAAATTGGTTTCGAATCATGTAACTGCTGAAAGAATCCTATATTAATCAGCTAATAAAATACCTATTTTAATCCCAACAAAAAGCCAATTGTAAAATTGGCATCCCAATCAAAAATAAATTTTTTGCAATTGGTTTCATCCTGTATGGCTTTATAAATATTAATTCCGGCACGCTGTTTTTCACCAGAAGCTTTGTAGTCGGAAGCTTGATTCAAAACCGTATATCGTTCTTTCCCATTTCTGATTTGTTTAGCCAATTCAAAAGGAATCCCGCCAATTATAAAGCAGTAATTCCGGTTTGCCTGAGGGACCTTGGAAATGGTTTGTTTTACTTCTTGATAAACCTGATCGTCCGAAATATTTTTTTGAAAATATTTTGATCCATAAGATTCCAATGCTTGTATCGAAGTTCCCGTTTTCCAGGATATTTTAGTATTTCCAGAACCAATGTCAACCATAAATGATTCAGATTCCAGGCTTGCCGGCATGACGCAACGCAATCCATAGGTACCTTCCTGTTGTGGGGTAACCTCATTTACAAAATACCCCAAAGCCTTTAAACCATTAGAAATTTTAACCACGCTTGGTTCTGATTTTGCACCTGAACTAACCACAAAGTGAATATCTTTCCCTGGGACTCCAAAATCCAACATACCACGGATATAATTTTTCAATCCGTTGCGGACATCATCATCTGTTGCCATATGTTCGTGTACAAGGCTCGAACCAAACTCAGATTTTTCCAGTTTCCAATTTTTTTCTTTATCGATCCGTACAATGAATGAATTAAAGCCTGCAGCACCTAATTCCACAACCCCTTTCAGGCTGCCATTGACCGGTTCAGGAGCCTGATAATCAAAACTTGGTCTGCTGGCCTGTGTCCCTGCTTCTGTTTGATTTCCCGAATTATTTGGATTTGCCGGCGCTTCAGGATTCGTATTTTCAGACTGGTTCTCTTGACTTTGAGCGGATTCAGTTCCAAACTTTTCTTGTAACTGAGGTGCATATTTGCGGTAAGCAAAAAAAACAGCGCCTAGAATTAATAATACGATTAGGATTCTGGAAAATCTGGTAAGTTGCATATATTTTGTTTTTATTGATAAACCCAAGAGCGAAATTAAAAGTTTCCTGCAATTTTAAATTATTAATAAATTTAGACCAATAAAGCAATTGACTCTATGAATATTCAAATTTTCACGTTCTTTCTCCCTAAAATTCATCAATAATCGCATGTTAACTCCTTCAAATCATAAAATATCCCTTTACTGTCTGGTCCTTCTCTTTATGGGTATGTTAGTTTTTAGAACCAGCCATATCAATTCTAAAGAGATTTCATGGGATGTGTTAGGATACTACCTTTATTTACCTTCTACCTTCATACACCATGATCCGGGATTTCATCAGATGGATTGGTTACAAAAAATCAATGATGAACAACAGCTAACGGGAACTTTCTATCAAGTTGGCTCTAATGACAAGGGCGAACCCATGTATTTTTTTCTAATGGGGATGGCTCTGTTTTATCTTCCGTTTTTCTTTCTGGGACATACCTGGGCTGTTTTTAGTCAATATCCTCCAGATGGTTTTAGTCCGCCTTATCAAATTGCTCTTGTTTTAGGTGGACTCGTATACACATTGATCGGACTCATTTATTTGCGAAAAATACTCTTACATTTTTACTCAGATTGGATTACAGCCGGGACCATGATTATCCTCGTTCTAGGAACCAATTATATCCACCATTTAACGCTTGATAATCTTGCAACGGTTAATGTTCTTTTTATGTTGATGAGCATTTTAGTGTGGAACACCATCCAATTTTATCAAACACAATTAACGAAACATTTGATTTGCTTTTCAGCTGCCATTTTTTTAATGGGCTTAGTAAAGCCAAGCGAACTAGTTGCTGTCTTCATTCCGCTGTTTTGGAACGTTGGAACGAAGGACGCATTTATAAACCGTTTAAAGTTATTTTATTCATACCGGATAGCCATCTTATTGTGTATTTTAGGAGGAATGTTATTGTTTTTTCCCCAAATGTATTATTGGCATTCGAGAACCGGAAACTGGATTTATGATAGCTATAAAAATCCAGGTGTTGGTTTAGATTTTTTGTCGCCTCATATTTTAGAAGCCTTATTTAGTTATCGAAAAGGTTGGCTTGTGTACACTCCGGTTATGATCTTTTCAATAATCGGCTTGATCCAACTTAGAAAAAGCGATTCCTCCTTATTTCGCGGGATTCTGATCTATGTCTTAATGAGTTTTTATATTATCAGCAGTTGGAGCGAATGGTGGTACGGTGCAGCCTATTCATTGAGACCCATGATTACCATGTATCCTTTGCTTTCCATTCCGCTAGGAGCTTCATTGGTTTATCTCTATCATAAAAGCTCCATTTTAAAATATGTTGGGATTGCGCTCATTTGTTTTTTTATTTTACTCAACCAATTTCAGTGGTGGCAACTGAGAAACTACATCCTGGATCCATACCGGACAACTCAAAAATATTATTGGGCCATTTTTGGAAAAACTTATAAAGATCCGAGTTGGGATCGTTATAAACTGGTTGAACGTGATTTTTCAGGTAAATTTGAATTTAAGGATCGGTCTAATTATTTGCATAAAGTGCTTTCCGAATGGAATTTTAAGGAGGAAACGGATGATCGTTTCAAGAAAGACAGTGCCGATTATTTTTACCGGATGGTTCCAACTGAAGAGTTTTCAAAAACATTTTCTTTTAAGTTTCATGAAATCACGTCTAAAGATCATGCCTGGATTGAAGCCCAGCTTGAAATTCGATTTCCTGATGCTGAGCAAATATCCGAGCAAAATGCTCCTTTACTGGTCATGTCCATGGAACATAAAAGGGGAATTTATGCGTATCATTCCATGGCATTAAAAGCAGATAGTCTGGCATCCAACTGGATTCGGTACAAGATGGTTTTTTTAACCCCCGAAATGCGTTCTGTGAAAGATGAATTCAAATGTTATGTTTGGAATCGATCTAAACAATTAATTGATATCAGGACATTTAAACTTGACCAATATGAGCCCCGATAATGAATATCTCTGAATTATATAGTACTAAAATGATTTGTTTCATGGATCTTTGTGATAAGAAATGACAGAAAATAGATATACAGAAATAGTGAATCTCGAAGATTATTTTTTCCATTATCGGAAACAAATTATTGGGATTGATCAGTGTTTGGAAACCCCATATGGCGAAATCAAAGCGATTGTCTATGCGGATTGGACCGCTAGTGGGCGAAATTATATACCGATAGAACAACGGATCCAGAAAGAGATTATGCCCTATGTGGCCAATACGCATACGGAAACCAGCGGTACCGGGATGGCCATGACATTTGCCTACCATGAAGCACATCATATTATTAAAAAACATGTCAATGCTGATGCAGATGACATTTTAATTACTTCTCATTCCGGAATGACCGGTGTTGTTAACAAGTTTCAACGAATTTTAGGCCTAAAAATTCATGAACGGTATCGTGATTTGATTCATTTAAAACCCATTGAAAAGCCCGTCGTCTTTATCACCCATATGGAACATCATTCCAATCAAACCAGTTGGCTGGAAACCATTGCGGATGTGGTGATTGTTCCTCCGTCTGCAGATGGCCTTGTCTCCCTGGAGGAATTTGAAAGATGCATCCTAAATTATCCAGAACGAACATATAAAATTGCAGCAATAACGGCTTGCTCGAATGTTACCGGAATCCAAACACCCTATCACCAAATAGCACAATTGATTCATCGGTACGGTGGTTTTTGTTTTGTTGACTTTGCTTGTTCCGCACCATATGTCAACATAGATATGCATCCAACAGAAGCTGATGCCCGTTTAGATGCAATTTATTTTTCTCCGCACAAATTTTTAGGCGGCCCAGGAAGTTGTGGCGTTTTAGTTTTTAACAAAAAACTGTATTCAAATAATATACCGGATGATCCTGGAGGCGGTACGGTTGACTGGACAAATCCATGGGGCGAACATAAGTTTCTTGAAAATATTGAGGAGCGGGAAGATGGTGGCACCCCAGGTTTTTTACAAACGATTAAAGCTTCTTTATGTGTGCTGTTGAAAGAAGAAATGAATATTAATTTAATGTTACTTCGCGAAGAAGAATTGATGCATATTCTGTTTGATGGCCTTCGTACCATTCCAAATCTACATATTTTAGCGGGTTCACACACCCAACGGCTGGGAATCCTTTCGTTTTATATTGATCAGCTGCATTACAATATGGGTGTGAAATTACTGAATGATCGATATGGGATTCAATCACGGGGAGGCTGCTCTTGTGCCGGAACGTATGGTCATTATTTGTTAAACGTAGATCCTGAAACATCTCACAAAATTACCAATCGCATCAATACCGGGGATTATTCGACCAAGCCAGGTTGGATTCGGATTTCAATTCATCCTTGCATGACAAATGATGAAGTGTTTTTTATAGTTAACGCGATCCGGGAATTGGCAATAAATTTTGAAGAATGGCAAAAAGATTATGAATTAGATTTTACGAAAGGTCTTATTCGATTTAAAGATGAAGTGCAAAACTGGAAGTTAAAAAATAAGATGTTCAATATCTTGCATCGTCCATTTTCGAATCCAGAGCCTCCGATTTTAGATTCCGATATTTAATATCCATCACAACCACACACGCAATTAAAGGCCAGAAAATATTGCTTGCTTTATCTGTATCTAAGAAATTATTTAAGAATCCATGAACAAAGTAAGTAATTAACCCACATAAAACGGTTGCTACGATAAATTGATCTTGCTTAGAAATGTGTGGATGGTAATAGGTTCTGAATCCAATGGCAAAGCAAAGGACAAATAATCCTAAAAATAAAAGCATCCCAATGACTCCTGTTTCAGCTAAAGGACCAAGATATTCGCTATGGGCATTTCCCACATCTCCAAAATTTGTACTTATCGCTGTATAATTTCCAGATATTTGATAAGGTGCATACTCAAACATATAGGTACCCGGACCAAATCCAAAAAAAGGTTTTTCTTTCCACATTTCATAAGCTGACGCCCAACGGTTAATCCGCTCCAAATTGGATGGATCTGAACTAATATTTGAAATGGATTCTGCATTTTCAACTACATCATCACTTCCTGCAACTTTGTTGCGTTCCATTTCCATGATGATCAGATCTAAATTGGCAACCAAATAATAAATCCCAATTGCCACTCCAAACAGGACATATTTAAAACGAATTTTAAATATAAAAACAAGGTATAAAAGTAATGCAGGAATAATACTCACCCAGGCTGCACGGGAAAAAGTTACTAATAAACCAACTACTAAAGTTAACACCATGCACACACCAATAAACTGAACAATAAAATGTCCCCTATACCACTTAATCAATCCAATTCCTAACGGAATGACTAAAGCCAAAAGCGCTCCTAAAATCGTATGGTCCTTAAAAAATGGTTGCATGGTCCATTGAGATGGCTTATCTTCAAAACCAAATGCTGACAAATGAATAATATTGTATAAACTGACCAAACTCATTGCCAGGACGAAGAGAAAAATATACTTTCGCATGGCTCCTTCTGTTTTAAAATAAACACCGGCAAGAAAAAAGCCAGGAACAATAAACCAAAGCTTTGCAATTATAAATTTTACAGACACCAATTTATGTACACTTGTAAATGTGGTAATGACCCACCAGATAAAAAAGCAATAAATTAAAATTGAAACAGGATGTTTTAAAAAACGGATATCGACCTTATCCGAGCTTGCTAAGAGCAAAAAGAAAAAAAGTACAAGCACAATTGCTAATGGTTCGGCAGGCAATGATAAACTCAATTTAAACCAATCAACATCAGCCGGATTGATAGAAAGGGGTGTTATAAATGCCAGGGTATAAAATAAGATATCGGGCTTTTTGGTCAGGAGCGGAATGAATAAAAACAATAAAGGAAGTCCCAATAACAGATATAATTCATACCGGAATCCGCAATACACAATTGCTAAACCAATCATCCATCCAACAAATAATAATTTGTTTTGACGTAGCCAGTCCATGGCTATTGATTAAGATTCTTCTTAAATTCAGGCCAACTTTCCTTAACCAATAAAATTCCAATAGATATAAACATAGAACTAATCAAGCTGACCAATACAACCAACCATCGAATCGGATAGGATTTGCGTTCTGCCGGTTCAGCAGCATCAACTACAAATTTTTGTGAAAATTGAATTTCTCCATCCGCTTTTGTTTGAACTAAATATTTATTGATCAGCATACTGTTTTCAATTTCGCGTTCGTAAACTTTTTCAATCCGGTCAAATTCTTCACCATATTTAATATTGGAATCTACTAAATTTTTAAGTTGAATCCGCTCTGCACCAACAGCCTGTGCATATGCCTCCAGTAAATAGCCCCTTTGAAACTGACTCATGATCCCTTTATTGGTCATATGGTCCATTTCTATTTTGAGGCTATCAATGATATATTGTTGTTTTTCATGTTGATGTTCCAGATTAGACACTAATTCATTCGCTCGTGTTTGTACCATTTCATATTTTAGGGTATCCAAATAAGAAGCAATCGCATTGGCCATATTCGCAGCCATTTGCGGGTCTTTATCTTTTAC
>CAYMGR010000020.1:0-4496 GCA_964389985.1 uncultured Saprospiraceae bacterium | reverse complement strand
ACAGGCGCCTGAGCCAACTTTACTGGAAAAATGGTAGTCGTTGATTTATAATATACGGGCAAAATCAAAGCAATGCAAGCAGACCCTAAAATGGTTATTACGCCGATTATAAATAACAATCTGAAGTTCTTCCAGATAAGTTTAAAAAGTTCATTAAAGCTTAATACTTCCATTCGTTGTCGTTTGATTACTCAATTAGTACGTAAATTTTTAAATTATATTGGATTTTCCTAAAAATCAAGCGAAGATAGTAATGGATTGGCTTTCCTCTCAATAAATTGGAAGAACAGTTTATTCCTTTAGTCGGATAAAAAGTTGTTTTAAAGCCTGGTTTTCAACGATATCTGATTCTTTCTCGGCCATTTTGGCTTGAATATACTGGATCCGGTTTTCGGTTACAGGGTGTGTACTTAAGAATTCAACTGTCTTGTTGGATGTGGCATCCTCTGAACTAAATATTTTGAATAGATCAAGCATACCGACCAGTGAAATTTTACGATCAATTAATATAGCAGCTGCTTCCAGATCAGCTTCCTCTTCAAATTTTCTGGAATAACTTAAAGATTGAATCGACTGAGCATTTTCAATGACAACACCTGCAAGACCTGTCAAATCACCAAAGAGAGCTGCCAATATAAAATAGGAAGAAGCAGAACGAAGGATGGTTTTTAGACTGTGTTTATTATTTATGTGTGTAAATTCATGAGCTAACAAGCCTGCCAAGCTTTCGTAGGTTTTAATATGATCAAAAAGTCCTTTGTAAACCACAATGTTGCCACCCGGCATGGCAAAGGCATTTTTAATACTATCCTCAATAAAATGAATTTTAATTTTATATCCTGATGGGACATTCATCAAATTAAAAAACGAATCTAATTGACTGGATTTGATTTGATTGATCTTTGCATTAGATAAAAACTGATTCATGATTTTATCACCCAATTCTACTTCCCATTGTTTTGGTATGGTGCGCGTTAATTGATCTGCTAATTTTGGGGCAACTAAAAAATAAAAGCCAATCATTCCTATCAGAAGTGCCAAAACGGAAGCGCTTAAGATTCCAAATATTGCAAAAGGACTCTTCTGTTTGTTTTGCCATTGCTTAAAGGGATATTTTGCCTGCAAAAGGTCCACTGCGTCTTCTGAAAGAAATTCTAAATATTCAAAAGGCTTTTGTTGACCGTAAATAAGAATAAGATTCTGCTTTCCTGAATTTGAATCCGGTCTAATATTTTTCAATTCCCAGTTAAGCTGAACCGGTTGTCCATTTTGTTGAAAGACGATTTGAAATCCATCAGGATGAAACGTCACTTCAGATTCTATCGCTTGAGGTTTAATCCCAACATAATAATTTGCCTTCATCCTAAAAATCTAAATAGTAAAATTTTGATTCGAAAAATTTTGATCCATCATACATTTAAAATGTGTTTTGGGACATTTAGAATAACCCAATTTTGAACAAGGCCTGCAATTTAATTCCTGTAGCTCATGATTTTTAACAAAAACGGGTTCCGTACCAAAATAAGGATACATCCCAAACTGGGGAATGGTATTTCCCCAAGCAACATGCATCGGTTTCTTTAGTGCAGCAGCAATATGCATCATACCTGTATCGGGCGTAATGACCATCAATGCGTTTTTGATCCATCCAGCCGAACCTTCAATATTCAATAAGCCAACCTGATTTATAATTACATCCGGAAATTCATTTGCCAATTCATTCCCCAGCTCCATTTCATTTTCTCCTCCAATCAAGACTAGCGGATGTTGAAGCCGAACAATTATTTCCCTCCATTTAGAATGTGGAATTTGTTTGGTAAAATGAGCGGCACCTAATACACCTACTAGATACTTCTCAGGTCGTACTGTTTGATCAGAGTCATGAATGAAATCCGGACTAAAAAAATAATCCAATCCATTCCCATCGTTTTTAAGATTGAGTGACTTTAAACCTTCAAAATATCTATCTACCAAATGTTTATCCGGTAAATAATTCATTTTAAATTTACACATTAGCCATTTCCAAAAATTGATTTTGTTAAAACTATAACTTGGTTTATTTAGGCGAACGATCAGACTAAGTGATCTCAAGTTTTTATGAAGGTCAATAACCAGATCAAACTTTTCTGCCTTCAATTGGGAGCTTACTTCACTTAATTCCTTTTTAAAACTCCAATGCTTACTTATATAAGGGTTATGTTGTAAAACAGATTGAAATTTTGATTTAGTAATCAGATGAATTTCACAAGCCCGTTGCAATTTCAGGCAACGAATTACCGGGGTAATTAAAACGAGGTCCCCAATCGAACTGAATCGAATGATCAATATTTTCAAGCCCAAAACTTATGAACGCATTTTGGGGCTTATTAAACCAAGGAGCGCTCTAAAATCAATCATGTACTTTAACTAAGCTTTGGGTCGTCTGAGCACCTGCTGTTAGCAGATTGATAAAATAAACACCAACCGGTAAGTTGGCTGTTTCCAGTACGTATTGATTTTGACCTGCATGAAGTTCTACTGCTTTGGAAAAAACAGACAGCCCATTGCTATTCAAAATATTAATATTCAATTCATTTGCGTGATCTGATTCCAATTCAAGCAACAGGTGGTCAACAAATGGATTTGGGTTTAATTTTAATTCTTTTATTCCTGGCAAAGAGACGGTTTTTACCAGACTTCGTTTTCCATCTGCAAACCAATTTCCATAACGAGCACTTCCAATGAGCAACAATTCATTTCCGTTGGATTCAATTTTATTTTTTGCAAGTGGTTTATACTTTAAAGAAACCACTCCTGAATTATTGACTCCATCGTAAAGTAAATAATCATCTCTCACAGAATAACTGGCAAATCCTAAATCATCCCGGTTGATTGCAATTTCTCCAACATCACCTGTTTCTACATTGGCTCCTAATAAAGAATAGGTATTGAATAAACTTTGTGCTTCCACATAATCAAATGCTATGATATAAGGAGAATTTTTAGAAAACACTGGATTCCCAATACTAACATCTTCCGGAAGATCGCTGAATAATTTCTCTATGTAACCATCACCAAAAGTTTTGTTGGCCAAATCAAACACTCTGACAAATCCAATATCCCAATACTCGTAAGGTTCAGCGGTTCCATTATCTAATTGGCTCAAACAATCATACATCAAATATTGTCCGGAATGTTCAAAATCTAAAAAGTCAGCATATTCCACATTTGAAGTATTTACCCCTGATCCTGTAGTAGGATTTATTAATGTAAATGTGTTCCATTTTTGGGAAGACCATTGATACACATGAACTTTATTCTCTGCTTGTTCATAAAGAACCGCTAATAAAGCGCCATCCTTTGAAATACAAGCATTTCGATAGATAGGGTCACGCCCGATTAATGCATAGTCATATTTCTTGGTAGTTGAATTATAAAACAAGCCATGCAATCTTGAATCTTCGCCTACAAAATAAATTTCTGAGCCATCATCCCTGACACTGGGTTTACTTTTTATATTGAGTGCGCTTAATTGAGTGACAGCACCTGTAGTACCATTTATCAAGTAAACACCTTCAAAATTATTATTGGTACAAACGATAAATTCTTTTCCCGGATTTACAGGTAAATCCTTCTGGTAATTTGCACCTCCACCTCCAGGATTTCCGCTGGAACCAATACCCACCAGATCAAAGGCTTTTTTAGCTGCATTGTGAATTGCAGAGTTGTTTCCATGCAAGTCAATACAGGCTTGCTCAATGGCTGGTCTGAGATCTTTAAATTGAGAAGAGCGCGTTAAATATTGACTGAGCGCTTTATAATAAATTTTTTCGGCTTGTCCTTTGGCTGTTGCCTCATTAGAAGTTTTAGCGATTTCCTGAACAAACAAATAGAATGCATAATTTGGAATACCACTATTAATGTGTACCCCCTCATTATCTGCTTTTCCGGTATATTTTTCATTTACATGTCTTGGTTGCCATCTTCCATAATCACCTGTTTGAGCGCCATTATGAGGATCACTAAGATCTCTTAAGGCCCCTGAAGGAAATTCTGAAATTTTTACAACATCCTCTCCTAATTTCCAGTCTGTCCGGTCTATTAAGACCCCAAAAACATCGGCAAACGATTCATTAATTGCACCTGATTCTCCTTCATAATTTAGGTTCGCGGTACTTTCGATTACACCATGAGACATTTCATGACCGGCTACATCCAAGCCTCTGGCCAAGGGTAAAAATGATTGAGCGCCATTGCCATAAAACATTGCTTTTCCATTCCAGAAAGCATTATCCAGTCCACCTCCACCCTCGTCATTTATATTAATGATAGAGATGATGGTACCACCTATACCGTCAATGGCGTTTCTATTATGTGCACTCGTATAATATTCAAAAGCAATGCCTGCATTATAATGAGCTGAAACTGCGTTTTTCGCCCAGGTATTGTTTGTTGATTTAATCTGATCAACTTTTAAATTATTTGGATTGGTATTTTTTGCATCCAGGGTCCAAATG
>CAYMGR010000019.1:10972-19867 GCA_964389985.1 uncultured Saprospiraceae bacterium | reverse complement strand
AGCTGTCGAATCTCTTCCTTCAGGTATCTATTTCTTAAAACTCATGGGACCTAAAGGTATGATGGGAAGCAAATTATTTATCAAACAGTAGTATGACTCCAATCTAAATGATAAAAAGCCTGCTCTGAATCACAGAGCAGGCTTTTTTTATAAATCCTTTAATTCGATTTTCACTCCCCACACAACCACCTCCTCAAATCTTCGCCACCGCGACGCGAAGCAAACAAAGGCTCATTGTATTGATGCAAATGCAACTCTTTGTTATTGTGTATGTATGATTTTAAATAATTAAGGTTGACTATCTGGCTTTGGGAAATGGGGAAGAAATTCTTGTGATCCTGCAAGACTTCCTTAAAATAACCTAGGTTTTTTGTGGAGTTCACAAAAGTTTGATCGGGTACGTAGTATATTTTGGTGGTTTGGCCTTCGTTGGCGGATTGCAAAAATAAAATCTCGTCCAGTTTGATTAGTGCCACTTCTCCTTTTACTTTTGGAATGCGGAGTTTATCCATTTGCATAGGACGGACAGGTATTTTTCGTGTCAGATGTTCCGGATTCAAATTGAATTGATGAATGGCCTGGTCAATACTTAATTGAAGTTTTTTACGATCGATGGGTTTGGTAATGTAGCGCAATGGAAAATATTCAAAGGCCTTTAACATGGTATCGGAATCATAATAAGCTGAAATAAATAAGATCAATGGAGTAGTTCCATTAATACCCAACTTCAACGCATCCAAAACATCAAAAGCGGTTGATCCTCCCAGATTGACATCCAGAAACAATAAATCCGGCTTCAATCGTTGAATCATTTCAATGGCCTTTGTACTGTATTCCGCAAATCCAAGATAGTGCAATTGTGGAAAATCTTCTTTCACGTATTTCTCCAATAATTCGAGATTGTCCTTGATGTTTTCAACGATTAAGTAATTCATGACCTGATTTTTGGATAGACGATTAAAACTTGAGTTCCACCTGAATCGCTCTGCACGGTGCATTGAATATAGATACCCAAAGATTTTAATAATTTCAATCGTTCGTGCACAATCTGGGTGCCACTTTCCTCTGGTCTGCGTTTCAGATTGCCATTGGATTGTTGAGATGCCTCGATTCCCACACCATCGTCATGGATCCGGATTTCAATTTCATTTGCAGCTTCCCGTATCTTTAAACTGATCTTTCCTTCCATTGGAACTTTAGCATCAATACCCCAGACAATTGCATTTTCGACATAAGGTTGTAAAATCATGGGCGGTACCAACCATTCGTAAGGATCGAACTCATCATTCATTTCAATGTTCCATTCTAACTTACCGCTATGCAACACATTTTCCATTTCCAAATAAATACGGACGATTTCTAATTCATCGTGCAAAGGAATCAATCCATTTTTTTCTTTGCTTCTAAGACTACCCAGAAATTTTCTGAGGAACGCTGAAGCCTGAACAATTTTATCTTCTGCTATTTGCGGATCATTAAATTCAATGGATTTTACAACCGTATTCAAAAAGTTGCTGGTAAAATGTGGATTCAACTGTGCCGCCAGCATCCTTGCCTGGTGATATTTAGATTCCAATTCAAGATGCTGATACTTTTGATTATGCAATCGACTGCGATAAAATAAATAGACTAATAATAGAAGAAGTGCGGCTACAATTCCAATAATGAGTTGCTTGAAATAAGGCTCTTCCCAAAAATGTTGAGCTACTTTGAAATTCAGTGTAGACACATTGGCAAAAGGATCCATCCCCTTTTTCCATTGGGTTTCCAATTCAAGTTTATAATTACCGGAACTCAATTCTGGTAAACTAACAATTGTTAATTCTGACCAGGGCGACCAGTCTGTTTTTCCTTTTAAGCGAAAACGAAATTCAGGGATCATCATTTGCTGCGGTCCAATCCATTCAAACGCAATTTGAATGTTTCGACCGGAATTACAACTGATATTAGACAGGTCAAATGGAAGGGTATCTGAGTTGAAACGGGTAAATCGAATAATAGGAATGGACTCCTGAAATTTCAATTGGTTCAAATCCAATCTACTGAGTCGGTCAAAAGCCCCAAACCAATAACGTCCTTTGCTATCGATAAAAGCTGCATTCTGTCTGGGCATTTGTCCGGGAAATCCATTGAGTTGATTAATGGTAAAATAGTTTGATGTGCCCTTTAACCAGGTTTTCAAATCGAAAAAAGTAAGCCCCTGCAAATGCCCAATTATCATTAAGC
Organism: uncultured Saprospiraceae bacterium; assembly: GCA_964389985.1. Lineage (GTDB taxonomy): Bacteria > Bacteroidota > Bacteroidia > Chitinophagales > Saprospiraceae > Vicinibacter. The sequence goes on along the minus strand of CAYMGR010000019.1, from coordinate 17,641 downwards.
TGTCCTTAAAGATTTCAATAGTATTAACCTGATTCCGTATTTCATTGCCCAACATCCGCATACAAGATTTCGCATTTGGATCATAAAACCACAATCCGTTTGTCGCTCCAAGTATTAGAATAGAATCCCGGTATCCTTTCATACAGATGATACCATCTGCCGGCAAATCCAAGGTCCTGGATTGGAAGTATTCCAACTCGTTTTTCTGTAAATTAAATTTGACCAGCCCTGCATGAGAACCTGCAAATAATTCACCATTCGAAAATTCTTGAATACTTGTAACATAATGAGGTTTAAACAATTCCTTTTCAAACACAATTTTTTGCAACTCGTTAGTGCCCGGATTGTATGTAGAAAGGCCACCCCGTTGAGCACAGATCAGTTGCTTTGATTGCTTAGACCAATGTAAATACTCACTTGCTGTAAATCCATTTAGGTTTTCCGTCAAGCCCACTAAGGGAATAAGCTTACTATTTCTTAATTCATAAATTTGTTTTTCATTATTAAAATATAAGTGACCTTCGCCGTCTTGTGTAGGATGAGGATACCATCTTCCACTCAAATCAATAGGCACAAGCTGATCATTACTATCAATTTTTATTAATCCATTTAAAAAATCACCAATATATATGGATCCTTTTTGATCACCTGTTATCCCCCATGGATAAGGAATTTGGCTTTGATCAAAATACTCAAATAGATTCTTGGATAATTGGATTAAACCTCTCTCAGTTCCCAACCAATAATGTTGCTTATCGGCAAAAAAAGCACTTATTTCAGTTTGGTGATTCTGATGATTCAAAATCGAATTCAAGGGCCTATTCTTAGTATAAATTCCCAAAAGAGAATTCCACAAAATGGAGTTTCCATCAGGATTAAACGTAATTTTAACTTCTCCAAAATTAAATCTAACGGGAATTTTTTCTAATAAAACATTGTTTAAATTAGATACCCAGGCTGTATCCTTGATAAAAGTCGTTTTAACATAAGTCTGTAAAGAAGTATGCCAGCAAATTTCATGTGGTTTGTAATTTCCAAAAGGTATGACTCGATTTCCATCCAATTTTGCCCATTCATTAGAATTATTCAAGTTGAAGTAATACGAATTGGATTGATTACAAAAAAAGACAGTTCGCAATAATTTTCCGGTTTGATTTATTAAGTTTAACTTTTTAAACTGCCCCTTTTTAAAGGACCAACAATCATTTAAATGATCCATGTAAAGGATGCTATCATGATTCAATGCACTGCACATAAAATCTCTTAAGGGTGTAGGACATAAATATGGAGTCCATCTAGATCCATTAAATATGCTGATTCCTTTTTTATTGGTGGCCCAAATGTTAGCTTCAGAATCTTCTATAATATTGTATATCTCGGAAGAAAGACCAATTTCATTAAAATAATAATTATCAAATTTTCGTCCATTAAATTTTGAAATACCGCCCTTCGTTGCGATCCATAAATATCCTCTCGAGTCTTTGAATAAATGTGTAATTTGAGGATGGATCAAACCATCCTGGACGCCATAGAATTTAGTATATGGAATCTGGGCTTGACAACAATAGCTGCCAACTATAAAAAATACGATCAATAAAAGTCCGGATATTTTATTAGAAAACTGCAATGAATGAATCCTTTGTTTCTTTGGTAAATTTCCTAAATATAAATTAAACTGTAGGTCTTGAGCCGGATTTAATTCCAATCCTATAAATTAGGCTGACGATCCGGCTCAAAGTAATCTAACTACAGCCTATCTCAATAAAAAAAACTTGGTTACTGTTGCTTACATTTTGTACTAAAATAATGGAAGAAATCCTGTACAGAAGACCAAAAATAAAATTTGGCAGATATGATCAGAATTTGGATATGATCTCATACAAATGTGAGGTCCTCTTTTAGGCCTCAGCTAAAAGGAATATCACCCTCTTAGGGTTTCGATTTTATGCGCTTTCTAAATCAGAGAACTTAAATTCAATATTACCTGGCAAGTAATATTTTAGCTACTATGGCTTCTGTCGTTTCAAAATCTTGTGTTGCATTTGCGAAAACCAAATAGACACCGGAAGCTGCTTTTCTTCCTAAATAATCTTTTCCATTCCAGATTGCTTCGCCACCATTTGCAAAGGTCTCATAAACTAAACGTCCACTTAAATCTGTAATTTTAATCCGGGCATCTCTTGCTAATCCTTTTATAGCTATAGGGCCCTCGTATTCTGGCTTAACCGGATTTGGAAAGACCAATGCCGTTTCTGTAAAAAAATCTTTTGCTAACGTTGCATCCGTTCGAAATACCTGAAGACCCCTAGAACTGGCAATCCAGGCTTCTCCTGTTTTAGGATCGATATTGATATCCAAAATACTGTTATCCATTAAAGGACTATTGGACGTATTGAAATTGTAAATTTGCAATTCTCCTCCTGGAGACTGTACATAAATTCCATTATTCGCAGTACCAAACCATTTGCGATTAGCTCCATCAACTGCTATCGTTGTGATAATTTCAGAGGACAATAAATAATAGATAATTCCATCCTGATCTACTTTTCGACGACTGCCTTTGCAATTGCCATCAAAGATAGAAGAGCCACATTCAAAAACAACTGGACCTTCCGCGGTACCAACCCAAACATCTCCATCCAGATCTACCTCTACGGTTCGTACATCGTTGCTGGTCATTTCTGTATTGGAACTGTTGAGCTGAATACTCCGGTCGTCCGAACTAATAGTAGGATCTCCTTCATCAAATACCAAAACACCACCACTCAATCGGCTGATGATCCATTTATAACCGCTCTGATCGATTTTAATTTCAGAAAACAGATTGGGATTATTTGGAAATTGATACTCCTTCCAAATTCCTTGATTGTTGAGTGATAACAAACCAACCGGAGCCAGATAATTGGTGATCCACAAGGTTTTATTTTGATCAAAAGCCAAACCGGATAATCGAATATTTCCCGTGTCACCTACTGTACCTTTTAAAGGTGAATTCGTTTTATTGTAAACTTTATAATGATTTGAAATCCGGTCATATTCAATCAATCCTTTACCATTACTTGCAAAGTAAATTTTGGTTTTGTCCGGATGCTCTGCAATTCGAATCACATCATTAATGTTGAAGTTTTTTAAATCCTCAGTACTCGAAGAATTGATAGCCGACCAGGATTTACCTGCATATTTTAAAACGCCGTCCCCTAAATAACGTGGAGTGAATGTGGCGTCAACGCCCCCTGCAGCAACATATACCCCATCATCCAAACTGGCAATTTCATAACAATTATTAGAAAGCGGACCGGATACCCAAATGCTATTGCAATCCTGTGCTGGTTTTTCAGAATACCTGAAACTCCACCTAAAATCAGCATACCAAATACTACTGTCAATACATTCTACGGCATCATAATTCGTTTCTGTGCAATCCGGCATTGACAAAAGATAATTTAACTGCTGATCAAAGCTTGCAACTAAATCACCGCAATTGGATTTACAATGCAGCCCGGCTAATAAATGATAAGGCCCTGCTTTTAGGTAATCTGGAGCATAATCCGGGTTTGAAAAAACCGGATCAAAACGATTTGAATTCCATTTATAAATGGCCGACTGATTGCAGACATAAATGGAGCTATTCCAGTTTTCTGTTGAAGTATATTTATCTTTATCATTGAGTCCGTAACTCGCATCCAATTTTTTCCAACCACCAAAATTCTGAATGGTTCCGGTTCCGGTTTCCTTATAATAGTAAACACCAGACTCTGTAGCTAAATAATAATCCGTTTGGTTTCTGCTACAATCCAGTACTTTTAAGTTGGGTGTGAATAAGGTAAAATTAAATCGACCGGTAAGGACATCCAGTTGTGACATGCCATAATTGCCAGAGATAAATACATGCTGATCATCCGAAAATGAAATTTCATTTATATATTTATCAATGGGTATATTATTAAAATTATAGAGGTCTACAACGGTTCTTACACCACTGCTGGTCAAAAGATCAATAATCCCATTTTCATAAGCTAACACGAGCGTGCCACTCGGTTTATGAAAATAAATTGTATTAATTCGGGTGTCGCTAAGTCCTTCCGTCCGGGTAATTCGCTCAATACTTTTATCTTCTAAATGAATCTTTAGGATAGCAAATTCTGTCGAAAAATAGACAAACTGATCGCTACTGGTGACTCGGTTACCACTGTTGAATGGCAGGTGCGTTGCCCATTCTCCAATTGCCAATTCCGTTTGGCCCTTACAAATGAATGGAAGTAAAATGAGTACCAATAAACACTTCATACCTGGGATTGATTCGTATCAACTAAACGAAAGAAACGTCATAATATTCTTGAGAGGGGCGGGCAAAAAAAAAGATCGACCCGGGAGGGCCGATCCTTTAAATAACACTATGAGAACACCCTAAAAATTCAAATTGTCAAGCTATCTGATCCAAACAATACCCTACAAGTTCCTCTGAATTAGCGTCCCTTCTCAAATAGCTATTGCAAATTAAGCACATTTATATCATTCCTTGCAAGTATTTTTTTAAAAAATTTTAAACATTTTGAAATAAGAAAAATATTTAATTATTAACTGATTGTTCTACAAGCTTTTAATTGGGGATAAGCCGAATTTATCCAATCCGTTTAAAGCTTAATTAGGTTAAACAGCCGTTAAATTCAAAGGAGATTCCGATCTTTTTAATGACTTTTGAGTTTTAATTGGAATGAGCAAGCGGGCAATTTGGATTGTAATCGGGATCATGTCTTTGGCTTTGATCGGTACGACCCTGCTCCAGTTTTACTGGATCAATTGGTCTGTAAGGCTTAAGGAAGAGCAATTTAACGAGTCTATTATCGGGGCCTTACACCGGATTGGTTCCCGCCTTGAAAAGAATGATCCCAGCATGAGCCTTGCTTCGAGTTTATTTATCGAACAATGGAATGAGAAGCAAAAACAAATCGAACTGATCGACCGCGAGATGCGCATTCAAAAATTCCCACTTGAGCGAAGAATTGATCCCCTGTATCTCAAAAAAATACTCATCCAGGAATTTCAGGAATTGAATTTGGATTTGGATTATTCATTTGGGGTGATCGACAATGCCCGCAAAAAAATGATTATTCTAAACGGGAATTTCCAGGCCGATGTGGGGTCAAATAATATGGCATCGAGTCCGGGACTAAAGTTAGAATCTTTATTACAAAACTCAGAATACTCCATTGGTCTGTTTCCCGGTATGACAGGCAATCCGGGTACCTTAAAGGTCATCTTTCCGACTAAAACCCGCTGGCTTTGGAAATCTGTTTGGCCTTTATTGGTCTTGAGTTTACTGTTGAGTCTCATCATCTTAGCCTGCTTCTCTTATGTGATTTATGTTGTCTTTCGTCAAAAGCAATTATCCGACATTAAAAATGATTTTGTCAATAACATGACGCATGAATTTAAGACTCCGATTGCAACGATTTCTTTAGCGTCCGATTCTATTGTGAGTCCGATGGTGATCCATACCCCTGATAAAGTAAAACGCTTTGCAGGCATCATCAAACAAGAAAATCAGCGCATGTTGAGCCAGGTTGAAAAAGTACTCCAGATGGCCCTTTTGGATAAGCATGATTTTCGATTGAACCTGAAGGAAATTAATCTTCATGAAATCATTGACCAGGCAGTTACCAATATCAGCCTCCAGGTCCAACAACGTGAGGGAACGCTCACTAAAAATCTATCGGCACTTAATGCTCATATTATGGGGGATCCGGTCCATATGAGCAACATTATTTATAATTTACTGGATAATGCCAACAAATATTCTCCAGAACATCCTGAAATTTCAATTCAAACTCAAAATAATGGGAGTACGATTGAAGTCTTAGTTCGAGACAAAGGCATCGGTATGAGTCGGGATGTTCAAAAAATGATTTTTGAGAAATTTTACCGCGTACCTACAGGTAACTTACACAATGTCAAGGGTTTCGGATTAGGATTGAGCTATGTGAAGGCTATGACGATTGAACACAATGGTCGGGTTGAGGTAGAGAGCGAACCCGGTAAGGGAAGTTGCTTTAAATTGGTTTTTCCAGTAAAAGCCTAAAAAATATTAACATTTGCAACGACATTCTTCGTATTTAATCGTTATATTATAAATTTTGCAAAATGCTTGGTGGTGGTACTACAGATATAGAATCTACTAAAATACTCTTAGTAGAAGACGATCGGAATTTTGGAGATGTTCTCAGATCTTATCTTGAAATGCACGGATACACGGTAGATTTGGCAGTTGACGGCATAGATGGGTTTGAACAATACCGACGTGGAGAATACGATTTATGTATTCTGGATGTGATGATGCCCCGAAAGGATGGATTTTCATTAGCCAAGGACATCCGATCCAAAAGTTCAGAAATTCCAATTATCTTTTTAACAGCAAAAACCTTAAAAGAAGATGTTTTGGAAGGATTCCGAATTGGGGCAGATGATTATGTTACCAAACCCTTTAATTCAGAAGAACTTCTTTACCGGGTACAGGCCATTTTAAAGCGTTCAATGAAAAAATCCGATCCTGAGGATGATGCTAAAGAATTCACCATTGGTATTTATTTTTTCAACTTCCCACTCAGAATCCTTTATTTAAAGGAAGCAGATGAGATCACGGAAAAAATAAAGTTATCCCCTAAAGAAGCC
>CAYMGR010000019.1:4272-10872 GCA_964389985.1 uncultured Saprospiraceae bacterium | reverse complement strand
TCAGATAGGCCTTTTATAATGGGCCGGATTATCTATCTTTAGTCCGGTGAAACAACAAGCTTTACATGCCCTGTTCTATGCACTTGGAGGTGCATTTTTTCTTTTTCTTTTACACCATATCCCTGTAAATCAGATATTTATAGACCCATTTAGTGAGGCTATAAAAAGTCATGATCTTATGGATATAGCCTTTTCCAAATTCAGAAATCACGAAGATCCATCCCTTTATGACCCCCGCATTTTTGTGATCAATTCCGAAATTACCGATCGCGAGAAAATAGCACAGGTAGTCGATTTCTTAGATCGAAAAAATGTATCCGTTATTGGAATGGATCTTTTGTTTGATACCGTTTATTATAATAAACCAGACAGCCTCCTGCAGCAAGCATTTAATAATTGTGATCAATTGGTCTTGGGCTATACTTTTTCAGAGTCCTTAAATCAGTCTGAATCCACATTAGCCTTGCGTTCGGATCAATTTTTTTCGAAAAATAAGCAAAGTGCCTACGTTAATTTAGCTACAAACGATGGATTTTCGGTCAGGGCTTTTGAACCTTTTCATCAAATTGAAAGAGAAGAAACAATGGCTTTTGCTGTGAAAATTGCTTCAATCTATCAGCCTGAAATTCTCAATCAAACACCGCTTCGGTCCCATGAAAAGGAATGGATAAACTTTAAGCGCCTGCAACCAGGAGACCAAAATATGCGCCCCCCAATCAATAGCAAGGGAATGATCCATTATTCCATGTATTCCATTAACCAGATTTTAGAGGATAGCGCCAGTTTTGATACTAGTTATTTTCAAGGTAAAATTGCATTGATTGGTTTTTGTGGGGAAAATGACAATGCACTGTCGATGAAGGATCGGTATTTTACTCCACTCAACGAACAGTATACCGGAAGATCTATTCCGGATATGCATGGGGTGATCATTCATGCGAATATTCTTTCCATGATTTTAGACAAGGATTTTATATATGATATCCCTAATTTCATGATCTATCTGCTTTCCATCTTTTTATTATATATAAACTATTTCATCTATAAGGTAATGGCTCCTAAGGATTACTTTCGATCCATTCCCTACATTCGGTTGATTCAAATTGCCGAATTTTTTATTCTTCTTGGCATTTGCCTGGGCTTACTGTTATATGCTAATACGAAATTAGGATTTATCTTTTTAGCGACTACCGTTATTATTTCATATGAACTTTTTGAGTTATATGAACACAAACTCAAGGCCCATTTGAATTCATTTCTGCAACTTGTGGAAGATTGGCTGCAGCGAAATTCTTTTACTAAAAGGCGATAGACTGGTTAAAAATATTTTATCTTCGGCAACTGATAACCAATTATCCAAAAGCAGTACTTCCATTAAACGATATAAATAAAATTAACTATGGCTGATCGCTTAAAGTATGTTTTCTTCTTTCTTGTGTTAACAGGCTGTTTTGCTGAATTAAAAAGCCAAGGAATAGCTGCCATTCAAATAGAAGGCGCCGTTAAAATTTGCAAGTCACAAGAAGCCACAAATAAGGCAAAATCCTTACAATATGGACCCGTTTATGCAGATCAAAAGATTATACTATCTGGAAAAAATCCTAAGGTAAGACTCGCAAAAAATACCGGTGAGATGTGTGAAATTGTGGCTCCGGGTACCCATTATGTCAGCAATTTGGTTTTCAATAAACCCTCTAATAATTCATTTATTGGGCAATTGGCAGACTACTTTGTCAGTTTTTTTGAATCCAAATCCAGTTCAGAATCCAAAGAAAGTTATAAAAATTCGATCTATGCGATTTCCAGAGGAGATCTGGCAGCTCCTGTTTTAGATTTTCCTTTTTCCGGCAAATTGCCTTCTGATTTTAATACTCTGGAGTTTTCCTGGAGTTCCAATTGCGATAGCTGTTGGTACAACCTGAACATTTATGAGTTTGAAACACAAACAAAAGTATTTAGCATCCTTACGCTAAAAAAACAAATAAAGATTCAACAATTTTTGAATTATGTAAAGCCAGGAAAAAAATATTATTGGCGTGTAGAAATCCCGGGAAAGCATTTAGAATTTGCGAATAAAAGTTTTGAGATAAGTTCAAAGAATGATTATTACAATCAATTAAAATCTTTGGAGGATAAGTTAAAAAATGAAAAAATGAATTTGCAACTGATTCCAAAAACCATGTATTTCCAACAAGAATTAGTGAATTTGGGTTTGATCAATTATGCTGTACTCTATGGAAAAACACAGCAACAAAACAATCCAAACAACAAGCAATTAAAGCAATTAACGGATGCGTTTTATTATAGTGAATTAAAGAATCAAATCGGACAATAGGCGTTTAGAAATCACATGAAGCAAATCACATGAATCATTATCAAGCGTTCCATATGCAATTTAGTCCGGTCCGGTCCTTATTCGTTTATATCTTTTTATTCCTTGTTGGATTAAATTCTTCGTTTTCTCAGAACAGAAGCTTGTCAACCATGCCTTTACTACAAGCTGATGCATTTAACATGAATGAAGTTGAAGATTTAAGCAATACACCTGCATATAGCCGGTGTCTACGCATATACAATAAACTCGTTTCTGCACGAGGAGATTTTCGCTTTCCAGTACCCAAACTAAAATTAGTTAGGGCGGTCAGTAAAGTGGCGAGCATTGATTACGATCGTTTGGAAATTGTCTTGGAAGAAAGAGCCTACCAAACTTGCGATACTCTTGGAGATGCCGCGCTAGCCTTTTTATTGGGACATGAGTTAACGCATTACTATGAAAAGCATGCCTGGAGAAGAGGATTTGTAAGTGAATTTCGTGAACTTCAAATCGCTAAGGACCTCAGTAAGTTACAAGATCAAATTGCTTATGAAACAGAAGCCGACTATTTAGGAGGATTTTTAGCTTATTCGGCCGGCTTTGGATTGTTTAATGAAAGTGCAAAAGTCATTAAAAATTTATACGAATCCTATCAGGTACACGATCCGATTCCTGGCTATCCTGCATTGCATGATCGAATTGAATTGACTAAAAAAACGAGTCAAAAGTTAAAGCAGTTGGTTGAATTATTTGATATGGCTAATTACCTCACAGCCATAGGAGAATATGCATTGGCACGTGAATATTTAAAATATGTATTGATGCAATTTCAAAGTCGGGAGTTGTATAACAATTTAGGAATGACCTGTTTTCTGGAAGCATTAAGTTATTTTGATCAAAAGACGGAATTGGTATTTCAATATGCCGTTCAACTGGATTTGACTTCATCGGCACGGGGCGAAACAGATATTAAAACCCTGCGCACAAATTTGTTAAAACAAGGTTTACAATATTTTGATGCCGCTATCAGTATGGACCCGGAATACACTCCGGCCTATATAAATAAAGCCAATTCCTTTGCGCTGTTAGGCGATACTTTAAAAGCGCGCTTTTATGCGGAACAAGAAGCTCTGGTAACTGCTTTAAACAGAAGTGATTTAAAAAGTCAGGCAGATATAAAAAATTTATTGGGAATATTAAAAATGAAAGCTGGTGATCCGGTCCAGGCAGAACTCCTTTGGAAACAAGCTATTGGATTAGGAAGCAGCGTAGCTGAAAATAATTTATACCTACTTCAACATGGTACATCAAAAGCCATTGAGCAGGAATCATCCACCGAAGTATTTGAAACAATAAATGGAGTCGGTCTTATAAGCATTGCTGAAAATTTGGATTACGATCGTGATAAAATCGTCTATTTGGAAGGCGGCCACCGATATTGTCCACAGTATCAGGATGAAAATTCCCAGCCTGTTTCACATTATTTTTTTCATCAATATCCAACCAATACTGAAGGAACGACTGAATTTGTAGTTTTTAATAAATGCAATGAAAATTATACAGGAGCGAGTGCCAGGGGAATTAAAATTGGAGACTTAATACAAAGTGTAATGAATAAATACGGAAAACCTGTCAATCAGATTGGAACCGCGAATGGCGAGCTTCTGGTTTATTCTGATATGGTATTTATTATTAAAGAACAAAAAGTACAAAATTGGATTAATTACGCAATTGTTAAAAAATAAAAATTTTCAAACTTAAATTAAGCTAAATGAAAAAATTATTATTCTTATTATTTGCAATGATCGCTATCAAGAGCGGTATTATTGCACAGGACGACAGTCCAGTAATCGTCGTGGCTACAGAAGGAAAGATTAAATACATTCCATCTGACAAATCCAAAGCCATTAAAATTGAACCTGGTACAGTCGTTAAATCAAGTGGAAGCCTGAAAGTAGGCAAAGGATCTTCTGTCGTATTCCTTTCTAAAGGAACGTTTACCACTTTTAAAAAAGAAGGTGAAGTGAACCTGCAAGCTGAAACAAAAAATCAAAAGACTGCAAGTGCAGCAAGTTTTGAACCTGATTTTGCAGATTATTTAAAATCTACCACGCAAATTATTTCTGAAAAACAAGGTCAAGATGGCTGGACATCCAAAAAAGGAAGTTCGCTAAACGGTGACGGTTGGCTGGCGGTGGATCCTTATCGGAGCAAAGATGGCTGGTTAGCGGTAGATCCTTATCGGAGCAAAGATGGTTGGGGTGCTGTTGATCCTTACAGAAGTAAAGATGGTATGTTATCAACCACTGCAGCAACAACCAATGTCTTACCCTTTGGAAAATTGCGCGAAACAACGATTCCTTGTGCTTGTGCAGCTATTCCAGAAGGCAAAACCTGCACCGTAGAAATTCTTGAAGGCGATCAGGTTGTTCAGACAACTGAGTGCTGTGTAAACGGACAATGTACCATTGATTTGAAAAAACTAAAATTGAAAAAGAATTTTAAATATGCCTGGAGACAAAAAGCAGCAGCTGGCACATCTACTTTGACACAAGCGGTCAATTTTATGATCCTTGCCAATGAAGATTATATTAATCTGATGAAAAAAGTCAAAACATCAAAATTATATATAAGCGGAAATCCATCTGTAAAAGGCATGATGGAAGCTGCAGCTTGTGAGCAAGCACAATTATTTTTTGAAGCAGAAACCATTTACGATCGATTGTTGGATGAAGCCCCAAAAGATAAAATGCTTCAAATGAATAAAGCTTCTTTATTAGTCAGAATCGGCAATGAGGAGAAAGCTATGCAAACGATGAAAGGTAAGTAAAGAAACAATAGACGATCCGCTACCCTTAATCTATTTAATTCAAATTAGAATAGGGTTTTAAAATTTTCTTAAAGGAACGCTTTTTTGAAAATTTATTAAACGCAGGATCCTTCAAAATGATATCCAGATTCCGGTATCCATTTTCTAAAGCCATGTTTAAATAATGATAACATTCTTTTTTATTATTTAACATGGCTTTTGTTTTTGAAAGCAATAAATAGGCAGCTGCATGATTCGCATCGATTTTAATGACTTGCTGTAGATAGTTTTCAGAATCATTAAATTTTTGCTGCTTAAAATAAAAATCAGACAATTCCATCAGAATAGAAGAATCACCCTTTCCAAGTTGATAGGCTTTTTGATAAAATAATTCTGCATCCGCCATTTTAAACTGTTTCGCTTTGGCTTCAGCCAGATTGAGTGCATTATATTTATCCAACGAATCGAGCTGGTAAAGTTTTAAGCCATAGTATTCTGCTAACTCATAATTCGACTCGGTAAGATTAATATAAGCCAATTTAAAGTAGGCCGTTTGATATTCAGGATCCAACTGGATACAGGTTTTAAAAAGACGTTTTGCCTGCTCCAACTCTTGTTTATACTGATAAACTAAGGCAAGATTATAATAAGCTAATACAAAACTACTATCCAATTCGATCGCTTTTTTCCCAGCTTGCTCTGCTAAATCAAACGAATCAATTTCAAAATAACTCCCGCATAAATTTGCCCAAGGCAATACCCAGGCTGGTGAAAGTTTTAGTGCTTGTTGAAAATGATCAATCGCTTCAAGATGACGACCCAATCGTCTAAAAAGTAAACCTATTTCATTTAAAGCAAAAGGAGCTTGAGTTTCCAGTTCCAGACATTTCTGTTGATTCATTAAAGCTGAAGGAAGAAATTCCTTCGTGCGTTGACGCTCCGAATTTAACCGGATATTTAATCCTTCAAAATAAAATTGTCTTGCTTTGAGTGCCTTATAATAAAAATGATTCGGCCCTAATAATTCGGATGCCCTCATTAAATATTCAGGGTAATGCTCATATTTTGAATCATAGGACCACCTGTTTCGCAATTCCACTGGATCCGCTTTGAGGTAATCATTAATGGCTTGCTGCGCTTCATCTTGTAAAGCGGCTGCCAGATTTCGTTGCATCAGTCCTTTAAACGGAATGATTTCAGGTTTATCTTTTAAAAGTTGAAAATAATGCCAGGCACTTTGTTCTGGAGGATACAACAAATTTGAAGATTGCAGAGCCTTTTGAAATAAAAAATAGAGATCCCTGGTTAAGGAATCCTTTGAAAAATTTAAAGATTCCCAAACGCCTTTATCGCTACTTGGCTGAAATAAATTGGATTGCAATTCAGCTTTAAGTTTTTCTAAAATCTTTGGATTTACTTTGGCAATCAGGTTGCCCTTATTCCCAATTGAAATTGGAATTTGACTATGAGGTGCAAC
>CAYMGR010000019.1:0-4172 GCA_964389985.1 uncultured Saprospiraceae bacterium | reverse complement strand
AGCTTGCCAGATCTGCATGCATCTGTAATTACGAGTACTTTTGATTTGTTTTGTGTGGATAGCGTGGTGATAATTTCCTGTAGATATTGCAAGGGAAAGGTACCACCACCCATATAAACCCTTGCTGGAGAATCCCAACACAACAAAAATCCCGGTTGGTTCATGGTAGTGGTTTCAACATCTCCGTGTCCTGAAAAATAAATAATACACACGTCCCCTTCTTTGCTGTTTTCAATTAGCCAATAAAGAGCACCAACAATTTGCCCTGAAGTAGCTTGTTGATTTAATAAAACGACTACATTATTTGAATCTATTTCAAATCCGGAGGCATTCAATAAATAATTAGCAAAAGCCTTTGCATCAACATGCGCATAACTCAGATCTGGAATTTTATCATTTTGATAATCTGAAATTCCAACAATAACTGCACGAAACGTTCCCGTATCTTTTTTTGTAGCAAGGACATTGGGTTTGACCCCTTTTTGATTCACCTGCGCCGAAAGCCAGCCAATGCCTATAAGCAGATACAAGCATGTAATCAATGTGCGCTTTACCCTAGGATTCAAACTGTTTAAAAAAACCATTTCAGCATTTAGGATACAAAGATCGAAATATTATTTTGATAATAACATGCAAATTAGCATGCTTCCAAATAAAGTATCATTCCGTATAAATAATTCATATCGTTTAATCCTTCGTTCAAATTTACCTTTTTGATTCTAGATACGAACCATTCAAATCATTTTAAATATTTCTCCATTAACTCCTTAAAACGAGTTGTTTTTCTTAACGAATCCAAATCAGGATCATTTTCCACCAGGTACCTATCCTTAATACCTAATTGCAAGGCTCTTTCCAGAAGATTTAAAGAATTTTCAAAATCACTTTGAAGCGAACGCAAACATGCAAAATTATAATAGGATTCTGCATATTTAGGTTGGAGTTTAATTGATTGAACCAATGCCGATTCCGCTTCATCAAAATGACCATGATCTAAATAATATACTGCAAGATTATTATAGGCAATACAATTTTCGGGATTGAGTTTAATGGCTTTCCGAAGATATTTTAATGCCTTAGGACTTCCATCTTTTACCAGTCTACTCATACCCAGATAGGGCAAACTCCAGGTAGGTGAATAAAACACAGCCAACTCAAAATGCTGCCAGGCCAATTTTTCTATATTCAGCCAGGCATAAATGATTCCCAGCTCATTATGGATAAATGCAGCATCTTTAACTAATTCAAGAGCCTTAAGCTGTAAATTCAATGCAAGCATCATTAAACTCGTATCTTTCTTCAATGCAGCCTCCTGGCGAATGTTCAATCCTTCAAAGTAATTGCGTTTCGCTTTCAAAATATTCGCCATAAAATGATCTCCCTCCATCAATTGAATGGACAAATCCAGGTAGAGAGGATATTTCAAATACTTTTCAGGTTGGTTTTTTCTTCTAATTATTTCTTCAGGATCTGATTGCAAGTATCGATTGATCGCCTGTTGCGTTTCATCCTGTAGCGCAACTATTAATTTACGACGGAGGTCACTTTTCAAATTTTCAAATTCATCCAATTGAATTAATTCTAAATAGAGTTGATATGCATTTGCATCCTCAGGCGGCATCAATCTCCCAATTTTTAAGGCTACTATATAATCCTGATATCTTCTTTGGATGTCTTCAGGCAATGCACGAATCATTCTATTCTCCCTGGGACTCTCTTCAGATTGAAAAACAGAAGGAAATAAAATAGAGCCTTCCTCTAACAGAGCTTGAGCTTCCAACTGGTTGCCACTAGATAAACTGCATTTATTTGAAGAAGCAGCTATACTTAATTTACCAGGTACTGTTTCATCTGAAATCAAATTTCGCCTAAAATAAGTACCCAGCTCCCTTAAACTAACTTGATGATTATTATTTAAATCTGCATAGCCACTTAGTGCATGCAGCAGATGATGATTAAGCGTTTTTTTATAATTTCTCTGAGATTCATCTTGCATCTTCCTATGCAAAAGGTTGAATTGCTGATTAAATAATTCAGATTGACTTCCTGATTTCAAAGAAGAATTGATTTGTGATTGGCTTGATCCTATTTCATAATTGATACTAACAAAATAATAATTCAATTTTCTTTTTTGAGTTAATTGCACAAAATACTTAAGTAATTGATGGCTACCTGATTGCAATAAACTTACTGGAGTATCATAAAACAATAAATCATCTGACAACTGATTGGAAGAAAAAACGCTTCCGGTATAGCCTGCAAAATAAAGGATGAGCTGATCTCCCGTCAAACATTTTGCTGCTTGTGTATTGATAGCTTGAATAATTTGCGATAAACTCGCATTTTCATTAGTAAGCAACTCTATATTCTCTGGTATCAATTGTCCGCCAGCCTTCGTATGCAACCAGGCCGTAAAAGCTTCAGCATCTCTCTTTGCTGTAGATAAATAAGCAAGGCTTGAGTCTTGATATTTCGAAATTCCAATGACAATGGCATAACTATTCGCCGAATGAGCTTGCTCCGGCAAGGTTTTGTTAAAAGATGCCTTGATTGAATTATGAGATTTTACATGCTCAGCTACTCGCTCAGATCGGGTCCATGCCTGATCCGCAAAGATCATTAGATTAAACACAAGCAAATTAAACCAGAATCCCATCTGAAAACATCTAATTGAATCAAATTAAACCATTAAAAAGACTATCATTAGTAAAAACTAAGCGACACAATAAAATAAAAAACATTGAATAAAAAAAATATTTCAGTGCATCTAATTTTAAACTATAAATCACCCAACACTTAAATCTTCTATCAAACTATAATTCCATTTTAAAATTTCAAAAATATCGTTCCGACCTCTGATAATCGCGTTTTAATTTTCTTCATTCAAACCATATTTCCCTCATTTAGTTATAAGGAAGCTCCTTAATTAATGCTTACCTGAATTCCTGCTTGCAATTTGTCCCAAGCTTCAAATTGAAAATAAACATTGGTTCCTTCAAAAGTAATAAAATTAGTATTTCCAAGATTTAACTGCTTCCGACAATTTGGCATGGATTGTTCAAATAATTTTTGAAAATAGTGCTGGCCATCGACGTTCAATTCATTCATTTGAACTTGCAGGATAGCTTCATCCATTCTGGTTAACATAAATTTTTTACTAGTCCCTTCAGAGGTATAATAAAGCATGAGTGCAGCAGCCGAGTCAGATAATAAGACTTTATTTTCCTTCGGAAAATCCTTTTCACGAATCGAAATGACTTTATTTGAATAAGATGAAGGAGGTGTACAATAGGCTGAGGCCTGCATTTGAATGGATTTCAGCTGCAATTGTTGGTTTAAAATACTCTTGTTGTAATTAGTATTTTGCCTGAGAGTGCTATCTAAATTTGAATTCAATGAATTGAAATAAACAAATGCCTTGGAATTCTGTAAAAGAGCGTAACTAATGGCAATAGCCTGCTGGTATCCAGATGTACCAACATGTTGTTTATTGTTGCGAATTTTATCCAAATGATTTTGACGAACATATTCAATGGCTTTTTGGGGCTTATTCATCAAATTATACGTACACAATAAATTTAATTTTGCCTTTGAATATTCCTGATTCCATTTTATTGCCGAATGAAATTCCGATTCTGCCTTCAACAACAATTCTGATCTCAATAGTTTCTCCTCTTTTGGCAGTTCACCTCTTATCTTTTTACTCTTTTTAAAACGAGCATTCAAATCCAATTCTAAAGGATGTACATAGACATCAGTCGTTTCATCAAAGTATTGCATGGCTTCCAGCACATATGCAATTCCTCTATTGTTAAATATTTCCGGACCCCGATAATATTGAAGAATAAAATCATACATGATTCTAGACAATTCATATTCTTCCCGAACGGTCAGGAGAATAGCCATTTCAAACGCAGCCACTAGATGCTTTAATAGGTGGATTGACTGCAAAGCTGTCTCCATTCTGGCTGACTTGCTGGGATAGTTATCTCCGGCTAATTCTTCAATTTGGTACAGTTGATAAATCTTATCAAGCAATTGAATACAAACATTTTGCGGATGGAAACCCGCCAAATTAGCAATAAAACTTCCTTGAATATCTGCCGTCTGCTCTTCTCGTTCATTTGGAGCATAATGAGATGCATATTTCAAAAAAGATTGAGGGACCAATC
>CAYMGR010000018.1:0-19925 GCA_964389985.1 uncultured Saprospiraceae bacterium | reverse complement strand
CTCAGCGTGTCTGCAAACCGCAATTCGCAACCTCTCAATGCGAATGCATTTGCAGTTGATGAAAAAGTAAAACTGGGAAGGATAACTTCATCACCCGAACTCAAATTTAATAGGAGCGCTGTTAGTTCTAAGGCATCCGTACAGGATGAAGTTAAAAATGTTTCAGGGAGTGTTAAGAAATGATTTTTAAACCAGGTTTTACAGCGTTGATGAAAAGATCCTTCATAAGCAGGAGCATTGATTCGAAGGACTTCTTCAAGATAAATCTTGGCGCCAGTCGATTTGTATGGAATATGAAACGGGATAGTTTCCATCTTATAATTTCGGAAGGATTACTTACTTTCGCCATAAATGTATGACAATCCTCTTTTACATGTGATTGGATGGCTTGTTTTTTTGTTGGACCTTTTTTGAGATAATATGTTGGATGCTATCCGGAAGCAAAGTTTATTAAGTACAATAATTCAAATTTTAGGAGCTGCTCTGGGAGGGCTGAGTACGATATTTATTTATCCGAAGGATTTGAGTTTGTATGGTGTTTATGGATTTCTTACCAATGCTGCCTCATTATTGGTCCCCTTTATTAGCTTGGGATTTGGGGCGGTTTTGTTGCGATATTATCCTTATTTTAAAAAAGACAAGGAAGAAGCCAATCAACTGTTTGGTTTTGTTTTCGGAGCTTATTTGCTTGGGATTTGTTTGTTTGCAATTTTATTTTTTAGCTTATATCCTTGGATTCAGTCCTTTATTAATCCGAGTAATGATTCTATTCATGGTTACCTGTTTTACATTTTACCATTTAGTATTTTATATGTAATCTTCGAGCTGTTTTCAAATATATTTGTAAATTTTCAAAAATTGGCCTGGCCTGCTTTTTTGGTTTTTCTAATGAAGTTGCTCTTGCCATTTTTATTTATATTAAGCGTTCGTAAGTTTATTTCTGAAAACCAGTTTATTGTTTTAATTTGTATTTATTATGTACTTGCCATTTTGATATTGTATTTACGCATTTCAAAAACGGAAAAATTTAAAATAAGGATTCATCCTGATGTATGGAATATTGCAGGTCGAAATCAAATGATTCGTTTTGCATTGCTTTCTTTGTTTGGAGGCGCCAGTGCCATTTTTGCTTTACGGATAGATTCGGTTTTGGTAACTTCCTTTATAGGGACACATGCCAATGGTTTATTTACATTGGCTGTTTTTATTTCAAATGTGGCATTTATTCCTGCATCGGCTCTTACAGATGGACTAAATGCTATCGTCTCAGGCCTGTCTAAGGACAATGATAAGAATGAACTGCTTAAAATTTATTCTAAGTCCTCTATCAATATGTTGATTCCAACCGTTTGGATTTCAATTTGTATTTATACTGGATTTAATTATTTGAGTCAACTCATGCCTCATCCGGAGGAAGTTTTTAATATTAAATTAGTACTCGGTTGGTTATTGCTTGCAAGAATCGTAGATGCAGCTACCGGCATCAACCATTATATGCTAGCCTATTCTAAATATTATGTATTTGAATTGTATTTGTTGGTCTTGATGGCTGTATTAAATGTGGCTTTTAATTTTGCTTTAATTCCGTTGATGGGAATTTCGGGTGCTGCATGTGCTACCTTCCTTTCAATCTGTATTTATAACCTGATTAAAACGATTGTGGTGTATCGAACGATAGGATTGCATCCTTTTTCGAAAGCTTGGGTCTATTTAGTTTTATTGACCATTGCTTGTTTTGGTTTTTTAACACAAATACAATTAAATTGCAATCCATTAATTTCTCTTTGCTTGCAAGCGATCATGAGCTCAGTTTTATTTTTAGGGCTGGTGTACCTATTTAAAATTTCCCCTGATTTTAATTTGATACTCAAAAAAGGAATGGAAAAAATTTGAGGCAGATCTTTTTTCGCAAAGGGAATTTTATCTCCGTG
The DNA here is from genome assembly GCA_964389985.1 of uncultured Saprospiraceae bacterium. Classification (GTDB taxonomy): domain Bacteria; phylum Bacteroidota; class Bacteroidia; order Chitinophagales; family Saprospiraceae; genus Vicinibacter. The sequence goes on along the minus strand of CAYMGR010000018.1, from coordinate 17,994 downwards.
CTCCTGAAAAGGATTGATTGCTTGGAATTTGTATAAAATCTAAGGAACCAGGTTTAACACCTAAGGTAAAGGAGTAATAACCAAATTGGGGGGACCAATCAAATTTCATAATCCAACAATGCAAATCTCTTTCCAGGCCAAAACTAGGATATTGAATTCCGTCCTTGTCAAAATTATAGGATATGTTATTTATATTGACCCTCCACTTTGTTGTTAATGGAATACTTCCGGTTAAGGTAAGATTGTGTAATGTTCGTTCAATGGTATCCTTACCACTTGCAAGTCGCAGATGTCTGAAATTAATAATGTGTTGAATATTAAAGTTGTAAAACAACTCCTGAAGTGTAGATTGTCCATTGCTGGTTAGGGTACTTTTGTCTTTTTTAAAGAATCCAAATAATTGTCCGATACTTATGTTTGTATTAATATTTAAAAAGGAGTTGGTTAAGTATAAAAGTTTATGATTTGAATTTAATGCATACGATGGAATGCGTTTTTCAACACCATTCAAAACACTGCGACCATAGGGATCGAATGTAATCCCATAATAAAGTGTTGTGAAGCCTTTAAAAATCCGGTTGCTCCCACTTCCACTAATCAGACTTAATTTAAATGAATCTGCAAATACATTGTAATTGGCAGAAAAATTAAACCCTTCGAAAATGGCAATTTTCTTCGTAGTGGAATCTTTTTTGGAATAATATTTTAATTCCACCCGGTTGGATACATTAAAACCTAAATTAAAATTTTCAGCAGGTACGGACGCAGTACCAAATGGACTTTTTCCGTAAATTAAATATTCCCGTTCGCGGTTTAAGGAATCTCGTAAATCAGAATTTACTTTGTCAAAATAATTAAACGGACTCTTATGATAATCAGGAGCATAACTCATGGTCATCGTTGGGGTTATCTGATGACGTAAACCTCTAAACCATGATTTTGAGGCAGGAATTTGTCCAAATAACTGGGTTCCCAAGCTGGCACTGGTTGTAAAAGTCCGGAACGGATAAAAACCGTTGGTATAATGAGTTTGAAGTAAACCAAACAGTGAATCTTTGCCCATGGTATCCTGTAAGATGGTATCCAACAAAACCTGATGTTGTTTGAAAAAGAAGAATTCTTCATTATAGTTGATGCTTGGAGTCAGGTTGAAATATTTGAGCACTTTAAATGTTGCATTTAAATCTGCTCGATGCTTTAGGCCATAGCTTAAATCTTTTTCAAAGCCTTTTTGAAATAAACTGGTATCGGTTGAATTGAGTGTATTTTGAAATTGAGCTCCATAACTCAGGTTAATCCGGTCATACCATTTTTCAGCTAATGAAACACGGTGTTTATTTTTAAACGGATTAATGGTCCGCATTTGAACGTTTAATTCAGGTAAAGTAATATTGAGTTCATGCGTGATGAGATTTTGAGAGTGATACATTGCAGAGGACAAACTAAACGGACTGTTAGGAAACGTATAACCGTAATTAAAGTTAGACCTTAAGACATTGTTTAGAGATTGACGGGTATCCGAATAAACTGTTTTGCTAAATCCTTTAGTTTCAATATTCATGCTTCCACCAAATGTCTGATACGGATGGGCACCTGCTTCCTGATTGTGACTCCAACGTAAACTGATTGGTCGATTGATATTTTTTCTGTAATCACCTGGAATTTCCTGAATCCTGTTTTCATATTGCAAAGTAAAATTGCCATTATACCGATAGCGCCATTTATAATTACCGCTGACGTTCACTTTAAACGATCCTTTGAAGAAGATGTCCGTTAAAAATTTTAAATCAATATGATCATTGATCGGTAAATAGTAGCCAATTCCTGCCAAACCGAATCCACGGTCATCATATTGATATTCTTTAGGAAATAAGATACCGGATTGCGCATTTCTGGAGATAGGAAAAAATCCAAACGGAAGCCAAATTGGAGTAGGAATACCTTTTATTTGGATATGAGAAGGACCAACGACTACTAATTTATTGGGAATTATTTTTTGGCGCGTACTGGCGATTCCAAAATGGGGTATATCGGCATCACAAGTGGTAATTAAAGCATGTTTATTATAAATAATATCGTCTCCTAAATTTTCATTTCCTTGTTTAGAGATAAATTTCGTTTGATTTCCATGAATGTACAAATCGTCTTCATGGGTGACTACTTCTTCAATTAAGCCTTTTCTGGTTTTGAAATTATAAGTTATTTTTTTGGCTTTGAAAGATTGATCGGTTTCTTTGAATTGTGGGATCCCCGTCTGGAGTCCGGTTGAATCCGTTAGCGGCATGGCAATCGCTAAATTCGAGTTCATTTCGATTCGAATGTAATCCGCCCGAATATCCATCGTTTTATAAAGGATAAATGCATTTTTATAAAGATGAATGGTTTTGGTTTTATAATCAAATTGCACCTTTGAATCGGCACCGTAATCGACCGGTTCGTCAATGCTGTCGGGAGAAACCACCAGGAGACTTCCATCTTTGAAAATCAAAGAATCCGAGACAGCAGGTCTCAAATTTAAACTATCCTGTACCTTACTTGAATCTATAACTTGAGCAAATAAGCCTAGCTTAAACCAATATATTATTAAAATTAAGTATATTTTATTCAAAAAAAGAGATAATTTTATATATATTAAATTATATAATATGTATATTTGTACTAAGAAAACTCAAAATGCAAAACTACGATAACAGGGCTTGCCCTGCAATGCGATTTATGAGGCTTAGCTTAATAAGTTTAACGCTTATTTTAAAGCCACTGATATCTTGTCCTCAAACTATGGTGGCCGCCTCAGGTCCCGCGATCGTTTTAGATCCTGGCCATGGGGGTCAGGACGATGGAGCCAAAGGGGCCATTTGCAATGAAAAACAGGTAACTTTAAAGATTTGTCGTAAAATTCAGGCAGTTTTAGCTGAAAAACTACCCGATGCAGCCATCTTTTTTACCCGCGAATCTGATTTATTTGTCCCCTTACATGAACGTGCTAAAATTGCAAATGATCTAAATGCCGATCTGTTTATTTCTGTTCATTGTAATGCCGTTTCAGCTAATCAATCCAAAATCCGGGGCACTGAAACCTATGTCATGGGTCTTCATAAAGCTAAAGAAAATCTCGACGTTGCCAGAAGAGAAAATGAAGCCATCTTATTAGAACATTCCAATGATCAACACTATCAAGGGATAAATCTTGAAACTCCGGAGACATTTATTCTTTTAAACCACATCCAAGATCAACATTTACAACAAAGTATTAGCTTGGCTAAATCCATTGAATTGGCCTTTAATCAGGGGCATCCCGGTAAAAGCAAGGGGGTTAAGCAAGCTGGTTTTCACGTTTTGCACCAGGTAAGCATGCCGGCAGTTTTAGTTGAATGTGGTTACATGACTCAGAAAGAGGAGGAAAGCTTTTTATGTTCAGCGGAAGGACAGGCCAAAATTGCTGAAATGATTGCAGATGGGATTATTCGGTACTTGGATTTAAGTCCGGTTTACCCCTCCATTGCCATGCAGGACATCCGATCCAAAGGGCATGCTAGCCAAATTAAAGAAGAGGAGGCTTTTATTTATAAGATCCAACTGGCCTCAGCAAAGAACAAACCAGCTCCTAATTCTGTTTGGTATTCGGATCCAAATTTTGAGATCCTTCGCGAAGGCGAAGTTTTTAAATTGGTTTATGGCAGCTTTCTAAGTTTGGCGGATGCCAATGAGGAAAAAACCAGATTGAAACAAGATGGATTTAAAGATGCTTTTATCGTAAGATATAAAGAGGATCAAAAGCAGAATAAATAGCTGGACCAGAACCGATAAGAGGCCTCAATAATTTGTGTAATTTCGCCCACGTTTAATAAAATTATAAATCCTTGCGCAACGAAGTAAAAGTTGGAATTTTAGGTATCCTTACCCTCGCATTATTGATCTTTGGTTATAAATATCTGAAGGGTAGCAATTTATTGGATCGGTCAAAAACTTTTTATATCAAATACCCGGATGTAGGTCAAATGGACCCGTCGTCTCCGGTTTTAACCAGAGGATATAAAGTGGGCACCGTTACCAAATTGGAATTAGATCCGGATAACCCCAAACTGATTTTGGTGACTATCGAAGTCAAAAATGAGATAAACATTCCTAAATCAGTAAAAGCTGTTCTGGTTAGTCAGGGATTGATTGGTGGAAAGGCCATTGTTTTACAATTCGAAGAATACTGCACGGAAGATTGTCTTCCGAATAAATCGGTAATCGTAAATGCCGAAATTGCCGGGACTCTATCCAGTATGTTTAGCAAGGATGAATTAAAGGATTATACGCAGACTTTCGGTGAAGAGTTAAATCATATTTTGGATACCAGCAATCAAAATCAAAACGTCCAGATTTCAGGAACCGTAAAAAATGTCCATACCATCCTGGACAATTTGGCGAAGTCAACGATTAGTTTAAATCAACTTTTAAACGCTTCAACCAAGCATTTAGAAAAAACCCTTTCAAATTTAGATGTATTGACAAGTAGTCTGGCTCAAAACGCAAATTCGGTTTCAAAAACCTTACAAAACATTGAGCAGATTTCTGCCAATATTAATAAATCTGATCCTGGTAAATTAATTAAAACGACAGATGAAACCATGCACGAATTGAATAAAACCATTCAAGAAAGCAAATCAAGTATGGCCCGATTAAATAATATTCTAACCGAGGTTCAATCCGGAAATGGTAGTTTAACTAAGTTAATTAAAGATCCTGCCCTTTACCAAAACCTAAACAGCACTTCACATAATCTTAATTTGCTGTTGCAAGATCTTAGACTCAATCCGAAACGATACATCCATGTTTCCGTATTTGGAAAGAAAGCAGGAGAATATACACTGCCTGAAAAGGATCCGGGGACTCCTAAATAACTAGGCTTAAATTTTAATTGACAATTATTTTTGTAGCAAGTTTTTCGGTAGCCGTTAGAAGTTCTAAAAAATAAATTCCTTTACTTAACCCTCTCGTATGATAAGGGATCGTATGTAAACCAGATGGTAGAACATCCTTATGAATAATTTCTATCAGCTTGCCCTGATTATTTAAAACCCGAAGCTCAACGAATTGTGATTCTGGTAGAACAAAATTAATGTTAGTATGGGCTAATGTTGGATTCGGTAAAACAGAAAAACTCTGATTGAGCGTTGTACTAGCATCTTCGGTTGAAGTGACTGGAATGGATCCTGTTAAGCTTATCATACTATATGCTGGCAAAGAAATTAACGTAGTTGAACCATTCACATTTAGATCACTGGATTTCCAATAATTATTTTGAAAAGATTCGTATTTTTTGAGTTGCAATCCGCTATACGGTAAATTTATACTTGCATTTTGAGTGACATTTTTAGTGTTGATCAAAACCATGGTCAGCGTATGATCTGTTTCATGTACATATGCACTGGCTAATAGATCTGAACTTCCGGATATATTACATGCAATTCGCAAAGCTCCTGGCCGAATGAATTTAAAGTAATGTTTAGCTGCATTGTATTTAGGTGAATTAATTCCTGCTCGTTCATTTGTTAAACCATAGTTTGTTACGTTTCCATTATTATCTGCAGTCGTAAACGTCCAATAAATCCAAGCACTCTCCATACCGGTTGTCAAGGCTTGATGAATCCGGATCCCGAGTCCGAATGCACCTTCTCCGGGAAAGCCATTTGCGGGAAAGAGCCATTCCGGACTTTCTCCTGAAGTTTCAGTCATCCATGACTTTTTATTAAAACTGGAAAAGCCTTTTACATTTGCAGGAATTCCGGGTGCAGGGCTAGCATTCCAACCATTCACCCACCAATTCCATAAATTTGGATTCGCACCCGCAGCAGTGACTCCGTCATTGGCATAACCGTGAATGCAAAAAAAGTCGATCGCTTTTAAAGCAGCGGAATCCTGTCCAATGTTTCTTAAATACTGAAGATTTTTATGGGTTGGTCCGCCATATTCCCATAAGCCATAAGAATCTCCTCCCAATAAATCTTCAGGGCCCATGATGCGTATGGATTTTAATTCGGGATATTTATCAAACTCGTTCCGTATGGCTTTCAAAGCTGCAATATATTGACTGGATAATGGATAGGTCATACTGGAATAATATTCTTCGAAATTCAATTCATTCTGAATACTAATCGCATAAAATTTCATTCCATGAAATCGTTGATAGCCTGCAATATAAGCTGCAGTACTTCTGGCAAATTGGGTCAAGGATGAAGTGGGTCCATTTCCACCTAATGACTGATCATTAAAAACAGCTAATGGGGTATTGGATACATCCAGTCTGCCACCCGCAAAATTGCCACCCCACACAAAAGGCCAGGCTGTATTCGCAATCGGACCAGGCCACCAATTTTGATTGTAGCGATTTCCTGAACTCAGTTTCAACCAGGGTAAAGGAGACCAGATGGATCCAATCAACTTAAAATCTCCTAATTGATTGGCAAGTAATTTTCCGTTAGTAATTGCACCATCTTGTTGATATTTAAAATAATTAATATTCCTTTCTAAATCAGGACCCATTACTGCTATAGGAGCATTTCTCCCACCAAAACTTCTGGAATAGTCATTTGGATTCGTGTAGGTTCTTACCCGGTTTCCCTCAGGACCATTCGGATTTGCCGGATCTTCGAAATTAAACACGTTTTTGACGGATGATCCCATAAACCAGGGAGAAAAATAGGACAGATCAGAATAAGGTGAGATTAAACTGGGCGTCAAATCAACACGATAAATACTGCATGCCAAATCTTCAAAATACAATTGATTCCACCAACTTTGTTGAGTGGATGCATCGCCCTGATGCGCTCCAAATCCGTCGATAACCTGATATTTTGTCTGATCAGATATACTAACTACAGCGGGTGTTTGAGCAACCAATTGAAATATAGTCAATGTAAAGAACAAGAAGGCTATGGTGGGCCGGTTGTAATTGATTTTCATAAAAGGGAATCATTTGAATTGTTTAATGAAGAGCCTTTTCAAATTGAAAATGCTGTATGCTTGTTTGAAAAATTCAATTCACAGGTATCAAATATTGGTAGATCATCATCAGAACTTACACCAAATAGTCCATCAATCAATTTATCTTGTAATTTCGGTCTAAATTGCGTTTTTCATCTTTTTCTTTTATGGACTCTCGTTTGTCATAAGCTTTTTTACCAGAGGCCAGGACAATTTCAATTTTGATGATTCCCCGATCTGATAAATAGATTTTATAGGGTATTAGAGTGAGCCCTTTTTCTGAAATTTTTCGTTCTATTTTTCGAATTTCCGCTTTGTTTAATAACAATTTCCGATCTTGTTTGGGATTATATTCAAGCTGGGCACCTTGCTTATAAGGATTAATATTTAAATTTTTGATCCAGACCTCTCCTTTATCTACCACACAATAGGAATCACTTAAATTAGCGTTCCCGTATTTTATTGATTTTACTTCAGGTCCGGTTAATAGGATTCCTGCTTCAAAGGTTTGAAGAAAATGATAAAGATAACTTGCTTTCCGATTTAATATTTCTATGTCTTTCACTGTATGGCATACCTGCTATAATCAAAAATCATTTTCTTATCGCCTGCCAGATTTGAAATCTGTGCAGACATCACATCAAAGGCCTCTTTTTTATATTGGATAATTTGAGGAAAATCATGTTTTTCATTTACAAATTTTAAGGTAATCACGGGATCAGGAATCCATTTAAAAAGGATCGGTATATTATTATTTTCTTTAATAATGGCTTCAAATTGCCAGGCCACTCCATCTGTGGTAAAGATTCGCATTTTTTCTTTGATGGTGGCGTATCCTGCATTCATATCATAACTTAATCCTGAATATTCCCGATCTGAAAGCTTGACCCATTTTTCATAAATATCTGCGTCTTTTTGTTTCCATTTGCCACAGATCCAATCCAGTTCAATCGGTTTTTTATTAACCATCTTAGGCGCAGAACCGCAAGAATAAAAAAGGAGTACCGGAAGAAAGATGAACCCAGCAAGATATTTTTTCATAATTTGAATTTAAGTATTATATTTTTTCAAGCACAAAGGAAGTCAATTTTGTAAACAAATGAATCCGTGCATTTTGCCCGCTGATTCCATGATTTCTGTTAGGGTAAAAATACGTATCAAATTGCTTTTTATTTTTAATTAATGCATTTGCCATTTCGGCTGTGTTTTGGAAATGAACGTTATCATCTGCTAAGCCGTGAACCAATAAATAATTACCTTTCAGGCGATCGGCAAAATTTACCGGTGAATTTTCTTCATATGATTTTTGATTTTCTTTCAAACCTTTCATATAGCGTTCAGTATATATTGAATCATACCATTTCCAATTTGTAACCGGGGCAACAGCTATGGCTGATTTAAAAACATCGTTCCCTTTTAAAATACATAAACTGGACATATAGCCCCCATAGCTCCAGCCAAAAATTCCAATTCTGTTTCCGTCCACATAGGGAAGTTCAGACAAATACTTAGCTGCATCGATTTGATCTTCAGTTTCTAGTTTTCCTAATTGCATGTAGGTCATTTTCTTAAATTCTTCTCCTCGTCCTCCGGTGCCTCTGTTATCAACAACACAAATAATATAATCTTTTTGAGCCAACATCTGCAGCCAATAATAATAGCCAAAACTATTCCATCTGTTCATGACTTCCTGAGATCCGGGTCCACCATATAAAAACATAAAAACAGGATATTTTTTAACGGGACTAAAATCAACAGGTTTAATAAATAAAGCATTCAAACTCGTTCCCTTCCGGTTTATGACACTTCCCAACTCAACATTGGATAATTTATAGGATTTCAATTTTTCTTTAAGGGCTTCATTCGATTCAAGAATCCGGATCAGTTTTCCCGTTGAATCTGTTAAATTGTATTGTGGTGGTAGATTTGCTTCTGAATGGGTCAAAATCAAATAGTTTAAACCGGGACTGGCTTGTGCTGAATTATATCCAACTGAAGTTGCGATTTCTGTGAGTTGTTTAGACTTCACATTGAGTTTGTAAATATTCCGCCCCAATCCATTGTTAACTGCTTTTTGGATCAAAAGATTTTCTTGGGCGGTGTCAAATCCGTAAATTTGAGTGATTTCTTCGACTCCTTCAGTTAATGCTTGAATCAACCGACCGTTTGCTTCGTATAAGTAAATGTGATTATATCCACTTTTCTCACTGGTCCAGATGAAATTTCCATTAGCAAGAAATTGAAGGTTGTCATGTAAATCGATATAGTATTTATTTTTTTCTTCCAACAAAATTTTATAGCTATTCGCTTTAACATTATTTAAAATGAGTTTTAAATAATTTTGGTCTCTGTTCATCCAGCTTATACATAATTCATCTGCCTGTGAGGTCCATAAAATTCGAGGAATATAATCATCTTCTCTCATGCCAATATCTAATTGCTTTAATTTTTTCTTTTTTAGTGTATAATTCCATACCGTTAAATGGGCATTTTCTTCCCCAACTTTTGGATATTTAAAGGTATATCGTTCCGGATAGACTTCGTTTCGAAAATAATCTATGTTAAATTCTTTGACGCGACTTTCATCAAATCGGATAAAGGCAATATGTTCACCATTCGGTGACCATTCAAACGCTCGTGTAAGAGTAAATTCCTCTTCATACACCCAGTCGGATGCACCATTTATGATTTTATTTTTTTCACCATCGCGGGTAATTTGGCTCACATGATTTGTTTTTAAATCCTGGAAATACAAATTATTCGCAAAAACAAAGGCAAGTTTGTCTCCTGAAGGATTCAACGTCGGATACATGATTTTAGCAGAATTAAAAATCTTCACTAATTTCTGTTGTTCCAACTCAAAGACATACACGATAGAAGTGGAAGAATAGCGGTATATTGCTTTAGACTCTGTAAAGAGCAAGATCTTTTTTTCATCTTCGCTAAAAGAAAAGGATTCTATTTTATCTTTTAGTTCTCCCTGATTAAATTGATTGGCATCAAAAATCACTTGCACTTCATTTCCCGAGTTTAAATCATACAGGATGATTTTTGAATTTTGAAGTCGAACGTATTGAAGTCCGTTTTTCATAAATTGAAATCCCGGAACACCTTTACTGCTAAAAGTAGATTTTTCGTAAATATCTTCAAGCGTGATTTCTTTTAGCTGGGCTCTCATCATCAGGGAGCTCATTAAAATCATACATAAAATGAATAGTTTATTTTTCATATTCTTCCAATTAATTTGAGGAGCCATATATTAATTCTGTTTTTAAAGCCTGTAAAGGGAGGGTAAAATAACCGCAGCGTATTCAGCCAGTCACCTTGCGTGCTAATACTTCGTTTGTGAGAAAACGTTTCAAATCCATGAAATCCGTGATTCGCCCCTTGTCCACTATGCTGATCACCTCCAAAAGGTAAATTAAAATTGCAATAATTTAATAAACAGTTATTAATGGTCACACCTCCGGATTTTATGGTGTTCATTATTTTTGTTTGAATCTTTTTATCATGAGAAAAGATATATAGTGTCAAAGGTCTTTCTTTTTTTTGAAGAATTGAAAGGACCTCTTCCAAATTGCTATAGCCAATCAAAGGTAAAATGGGACCAAATAATTCTTCCTGCATCGATTCATGGTGCAAATCTGAATGCTTGAGAAGAACGGGTTTCAGCTTTCTGTTTAAACGATTGAATTGTAAGGGTTCTGTCAATTGAGCGCCTTGGTCTAAACTCCCTTGAATAATTTCTTGAAGACGTTCAAAATGTTTATCATGGATGATTCCACAATAATCCGGATTTTGGGTAGGATCTTCTCCATACATCTTCTCGACACAAGCCTTCCATTCTTGAATAAAGGAATCCACTCGTTCTACTGGAAGAAGTATGTAATCTGGTGAAATACAAGTTTGACCTGCGTTAATGCATTTTCCATAAACGATATCAGGCATATAGTCTTTTAAGGAAACGCTTTTGTCTAATATAAGTGGATTTTTACCACCCAGTTCGAGTGTTACGGAACTTAAATGTTGGGATGCAGCTTGTAAAATTTTGCGGGCGGTTTTTTGTGAACCGGTAAAAAAAATATGATTAAAAGGGAGTTGAAGTAATTCATGTGCAGTATTTGAATCACCTTCTATAAATTGAACTTCTTCCGGTGAAAACGTTTCGTGAATGAGTGATTTTAATACCCGATTGGTATTTGGGACGAATTCAGAAGGTTTTAAAATAATTTTATTGCCCGCAGCCCAGGCCGCTATCAGTGGAATGAAGACAAGGTTTACCGGATAATTCCAGGGGGACATAATCAGTACAACACCTTTCGGTTCATAACGGATCACATGCGAACTCCCGATTAATTCTGTTGGCGTTTTAACAGGGATGTATTTTAACCAATGGTTAAGTTGTTTACGAGCAATTCTTAATTCTAATAAACAGGTTAAAAATTCGGACGTATCTGACTCAAAGCTTGACTTATTAAAATCTAACTGAATGGCAGAGGCAATTTGAGACCGAAAGTTTAAAAGATTTTTTTCTAAACGATCTAAACCCTCCAATCTATATTTCAAATCTGGATATGGGTCACGGTGAAAAGCATCCAATAATTGATTAAAACAGGATTGCTTATAGTCTGTTTCAGAATGAGAAGTAATAGGATCTGCCAATAGCATACTTGGACAAAGATAACAGAACTAATAGGGTTTAAAGAGTGCTTCCAGGTCAAATTGCTTAGTGGGCCAGCTCAGATACTGCTTTGGCAACGCGGTGTGCGATGGTTTCGTCTAAAGCGGATGGAATAATTTGCTCTCTGGTGGGATTTTCAACGGCAGAGGCAATGGCTTGTGCAGCAGCAAATTTCATCGCGAGGGTAATTCTTTTGGCCCGGGCATGCAATGCACCTAAAAAGATTCCAGGAAAAGCTAATACATTATTGACTTGATTCGGAAAATCAGATCGGCCGGTACAAACGATAAAAGCTCCTCCGGCCATGGCTTCATCAGGTAATATTTCAGGAATCGGGTTAGCTAAAGCCAAAATTAAAGGATCCTTAGCCATCGAACGGATATGATTTCTATTCAATAAATTGGCCTTACTGACACCAATAAACACATCTGCACCCTCTAATGCATTTTCTACATTTCCCATTAGGTTGCGTGGATTGGTATAGAGTAATAGTTCCTCTTTTATATCATTAACACCTAAGCGATTTTTATGGATGATTCCCATGGTATCACACATAATAATTTCTTTAGCAATCTGTTGATTTCTGGCATCCCGGTCCTTTTTTCCCAGATAGCGGGCAATAGCTATTCCGGCTGCTCCGGCACCGTTGATAACAATTTTAAGGTCACTCAGTTTTCGATGGGTGAGTTTGCAGAAATTCATCAATGCGGCTAAAACTACAATTGCCGTTCCATGTTGATCGTCATGAAATACGGGAATTCCTATATCCTGTAATTTTTCTTCAATTTCAAAACAACGTGGTGAAGAGATATCTTCCAGATTGATTCCTCCGAAAACAGGAGCAATATTTTTGATAATAGAGATGATCTCGTCGGTCTTTTGCGTATTTAAGCAAATGGGAAATCCATTGATACCTGCAAACCGCTTAAATAACATGGCTTTGCCTTCCATCACCGGAATGGCTGCATGTGCTCCAATATTTCCTAATCCCAACACCGCTGATCCATCACTGACAATGGCAACCGTGTTTCCTTTTATGGTGTAATCATAAACTTTAGAAGGTTCCGTATGAATTTCTTCACAGGGTGCTGCTACTCCCGGCGAATAGGCAAGAGACAGATCATCCTTGGTACGGATGTCCATCTTATTTTCAACGGTAATTTTTCCATGCAATTCGTCGTGCAGGCGTATAGATCGTTCGAATATATCCATAGAGATATCTAAGTCCGCAAAAATAATACCGAAACTGGATTTTAACTCGTTCGGCCCCTGATTGGCTTATATATAATAAAACTGAATACGTCTGTGTGGAATCCGTTTTAACACAGATTAATTGGTACCCTTTGATTTCCGTTCCAATTGCATTGGATTGGTTCCACCGCGTCGACCGCCCCGTCTGGGTTCTTTTGAGGCCTTAAATAGTTCAAATCGACTTGGTGTCTCTGCAACATTCCAATTATTATTGCTGACATCAATGTCGGCAGTCTGTTTATAAGGATCCATTTCGATGGATTTGACCATTTTATTTTTAATGAATGTCTTGACGATTGAATTTTCATTGTGTCTCCAGATTTGGACGTCTAAACGCTCATCCTGATAGGTCCCGTCCGTATAATTCCATCGGAGTAAAATCGGCATAGGCATCCCACCTTTATTGGAAAAATAAACTTCATATAAATAGGTACTATCACCACCGGTTTGAAGTTCTTTCGGAGCTAATGTGGGGTTAATTCGGATTCGCTTTTTCTCCTCCGCCGGATTATAGTAGTAGTAGAAATCTCTTAGGCTGGTATCTTGATCCACCAAAAAACTCATCCCTGATATTCTGTTTTTGTATTTAGTAATCGATTCTGTTACTGCATCCGATTGGATGAAATAATCTGATTGCGTTAAAGGAACCGATTCGGATGTCAGTTTTATATGGACGGAATCTATAGATAAATCCACGGGTTCGATATCAAAAAACCAGGCTCTCCAAAACCAATCCAGATCTGTACCGGAAGCATCTTCCATGGTTCTGAAAAAATCTGCCGGTGTGGGATGATGAAAAGCCCATCGTTTAGCATATTGCTTGAAAGCATAGTCAAAAAGTTCACGCCCCAAAATGGTTTCTCTTAATATACTCAATCCAGCTGCAGTTTTTGCATAAGCATTCGAACCAAATTGGACTAAGTTTTCACTATTGGTCATGATGGGTTCTAATTGAGTTTTAGGCAACTTCATATAATCAACAATTTTAGCAGGATCCCCGCGCTCTCCTGGATAATTATTGTCAAAAGCTTCTTGAGTCAGCGTTTGAATAAAAGTATTTAATCCTTCATCCATCCAGGTCCATTGCCGTTCGTCACTATTGATGATCATTGGAAAAAAATTATGACCTACTTCATGTATGATCACTCCCAACATACCATATTTTATTCCTTCAGAATAAGTGCCATCCTTTTCTGCTCTTCCAAAATTGAAACAGATCATTGGATATTCCATTCCGTTACTTGCTTCCACCGAAATAGCAACCGGATAGTTGTATGGTATCGTAAACTTTGAATACGTTCGGATGGTATGGGCAACCGTTTTGGTAGAATATCTTCTGTATAATGGATAAGCTTCCTTAGGATAATAACTCATGCACATCACCTTATGTCCTTCAACTTCAATGGGCATGGCATCCCAAATAAACTTCCTGGAACTTCCCCATGCAAAGTCCCGGACGTTTTCTGCTTTATAAATCCAGGTTTTAGTTTTGTCGAGTTTGTTTTTTTCGGATTGAATAGCTTCATCCAATAAAACGATTTCCGTTACGTCAGAAGCATTCTGAGCAAGCTGCCAACGACTGTACTGTGCCGGACTTAATACGTCTTTATAATTTTGGCATTGACCCGTTGCGGCTATGATATGGTCGGAAGGCACCGTAAGCCGAACCTTAAAGTTTCCAAAGCTTAAAGCAAATTCTGCCCTCCCTGTAAATTGTTTATTTTGCCAACCTTGAAAATCTGAATAAACACACATTCTGGGATACCACTGAGACATTGTAAATAAATGATTTCCGTCTTCGGGAAAAAATTCAAGACCTCCCCGGCCGCCCATGGTCATCCGATCAGGAATTTTATAATTCCACTTAATAAAAAACCGGATGGATTTACCGGGTAATAAGGATTTGCTCAGGTTTATCCGCATCATCGTCTGATTGATGGTGAAGTCCATCGGTTTATTGCGGTCGTCAGAAACTGTTTCAATGTTGACTCCATAACCATCTAACATTAATCGCCGATCCAGATTATTGATATCATTGGAGCTGACCCGCTCCCCGGTTTTGCTATCATAAGAACTGTAATTATTGGGAGATTTAGGATGGTGCTCGTTTTCATCCAGCTGTAACCATAAGTAATCTAATTTATCTGGTGAATTATTATAATATGTAATCCATTCACTACCATATAATTTAGTGTTTTTTTCGTCAAGTTTTGCATCGATTTCATAATCTGCACGCATCTGCCAATAGGCATTTCCCGGTGCACCGGAAGCCGTTCTGAATCCATTCGCATCCGGAAGGATTATTCCCAACTGTTCAAATTTATTCCCATGGTTGGAATTGGGATTGTTTCGAATATTTTGACAATACAGGATATCTGTAATTAGAACCTGAGTCAGAATGAATAATAATAGATATTTCATTTGTTTCATGTTAGATCCGTTCAAGGATGAGATATAGACTGACCAACAAAATTACGAAAGTTATCGTAGATAATATGATTTTTTCAAATTTCTTAAAAAGACTTTGGACACAATAAAGGAATCCTAAAAGGACGATAACGATTAAAATTTGTCCTGCTTCAATTCCCAAATTAAAGGAAAACAACGGGAATAAAATTGAAACTTCCTTGCCCAACAGCGCCTTTAATAAAACGGAAAACCCTAAGCCATGAATGCAACCAAATCCCAAAGCCGAAAGATATCGGGCAGTCAAATAAGTGGAGCCCTGAAATAATTGCTTGAGATTGAATATACAGGTGATTGAAATGGTAGTCGCAATGGCAATTTCAACCAGGGATGGATCTAAATTGACCAGATTCATTGCACTAAAAGCTAAAGTCAGCGAATGCCCTATTGTAAATCCCGTGATTAATACTAAAAGTTGTTTCCAATCTTTAAAATTAAAGAGGATACATAAACTGATCAGGTATAAAATATGATCATATGCTGCCAAATCCACAATGTGATAAAATCCAGTAGAAAACCATAGCATGAATTCATCCATCTCTCTTAACTTTATCCTGTAAAAGTAAGTTAAATGTTTTTCAAAACCCTCCTTTTAAGCTGTTCGCTTTTTGTCTATCCAAATTTTGAAAGACAGGTCCATCCTTTTTTTCTTAGTGTAACGGAAATTCAATTTAATGAGCATACAGGACATCTGGAATTGAGCATAAAATTATTTATTGACGACTTCGAAAAGACCCTGCAAAAACTGCATGGACAAAGGATCAATTTATTACATCCTCAAGATACCTTGCGGAGAGATCAGTATATTGATGAATATATTCAGTCTAATCTCAAAATAAGTGTAAATGGGGATCCTCAAAACATTCAGATGCTTGGTTTTGAAAAAGAAGGAGAAGCCATGTGGTGTTATTTTGAATCAGATCTGTGTGCATCACCAAAATCAATTGAAATTTACAATACTCTTTTATACCAAGCTATCGACAGTCAGGTTAACATTATGCATGTAAGCATTGGGAAAAATCGCAAATCTCAGAAATTAGATCAGCCTGAATCAAAAGCAGTTTTTAACTTTTAAGACTTGTAAATCAATTTTAATTTCTGTAATAAAAACAAACAATAATTTTCTGACCTAGTCCTTAATGAGAATTAATTTTCTGCTTAGAATTTTATTGTCTTGAATCATTTGGACAAAATAAGTTCCTCCAGGTAAATCATTAGGATTCCACTTTAAGGTTTCATTCTTATTGTGTGGTTTCAGTTGGTTTGAATACACCAGCTTGCCTTCAGTATTTTGAATTTTCAGTTGAACCGGTGAACTGCTATTGGATTGGAATAAAATTTCTACATCACCATATGAAGGGTTGGGCGTGATGCTAAACAAAGCATTTAAGATTTCATCCTTATTTTTAACAACTTGATTCAAAACAAAATCATACTGTAAGCCAGCACCAAAATCAGGGTTAAAACTTTTGATGGGAATTACCGTATTATTTACTTTTCTCATGATACGCGCAGAACCACTGCCGTAACTCGCATAATACCAAAAATACAAACCGTCATTTGATGCATCCGTTACATATAAGGTGTAACATCCTGGTGGAAGTAAGAGTTCATCCCGGTAAGTTGTGACCGGTGACATCCCATTTCGTTCAATCACCGTTTGCCCGGAGCTGTTTACTATTTTATATGAATTGTCTTGCGGAATATTATTGGTTTTAAATTCAAACAGGATGCTTCCATTATAGCGATCGACCGGTTTAAATACAGATTGTTTTTTATTGTTCTCAAGATGTTGGTCAGTTACACCATTAACCTCCAAAATGCGAACTTCAAAAATAAAAATACTGTCCATCCCGGGATTCCAAAAATCGGGATTGGAAACAGGTAATTCGATTCGCTGATCGGTCAGAGAACTTATTTTACCTGTCCAATTAAATGATTCTTTAATTCTATTTTTGATCCCATATTCAATTTTAAGAGAATTAATTTCATCGGAACCGGAATTTCGAATTAAGATCGTTGGGAAATTGCAAGAAGGATTGAGCCGATCAAATTCAACCCGATTGGATATGGGTCTTATGATTTCTTCTAAACTGGCATCTAATTTAAAATTGAGTGATCCATAACTTACCAGTTGACTTGAAACTAAATAGTTAGCCTGGTCTAACTGGGGAGGCTCCAGACCATAATCTACTGTAATTTCTTGTCCCGGATTTACGAGATTGCTGATATCAAAATGAAAGGCTTCAGTGGGTGCACCCGGGCACCATCCAGCACGATCAAATATCCAGGTTCCTCCTTGCGGATAGATAGGGTTTAGTCCGCATTCTTTCCAAACAGTAAATGGAAATTTTTTATTGCTTTGACCATTGACAGTAACAAAATGTGCACGGGGTGTAAATTCACCATTTTGCTCATGACCCGTGATCGAAAATTTAAGTTTATAATTTTGAGCATTTGAAGGAAGTTTTAGTTTCCGTGCTTCAAATCGTTTGTTACTTAAAATTTCTGAAAAATATCCTCGTTGAAAAGGCCATACATTGGAAACGTCCAATACATTTCGTTCCGGAATGCCTTTAATAAATAAAAATTTTATATCTATTTCTTCCTGGTTTTCTCCTCCC
>CAYMGR010000017.1:12466-20331 GCA_964389985.1 uncultured Saprospiraceae bacterium | reverse complement strand
CCGATCTCTTTTCAAGCGGAGGGGGAGGGATTCGAACCCTCGGTACCCCTTTCGAGGTACGACGGTTTAGCAAACCGTTGGTTTCAGCCACTCACCCACCTCTCCTTATTGATCCTGACAGTCTAAAACCAAAATTGAATCTTGTTTTTATCTGCCCGGATTAATGGAAAACCCCTTTTGGGCTCGCAAAAATAGGAATTCTATTTAATTCGTTGACTTTTCTGGATTTTCTTTTCAATATTCTCTGCTTTATCTCTGAAAATCAAGTCCGAATCGAGTAAATATTTAGCCATATTGCAAGAATAAAGTACCGTTGCATGGTCTTTCCCCCCAAAATACTCCCCAATTTGCTTCAAAGACTTTTGAGTGTACTGCTTCGTAAAATACATTGCCGTTTGGCGAGCCATTACAATTTGACGCTGCCGGCTTTTACCTACCAGCCGATCTACCGGTATTTTATACTGCTCGGAAACGATCTTGGCTATCAGTTCTACTGATAATTCCTGATTCACCTGATTTACATAATTCTGAACGACCTCTTTGGCCAATTCAATATCTATTTTCTTATAATTCAGAGAAGATTCTGCTATGATTCGAATTAAAACACCCTCCAATTCCCGAATATTTGATTTAATATTTTGGCAAATAAACTCCATCACATTGGAAGGTAATTGCGTTTGTCCAAGCTCCATTTTAGACAGCAAGATGGCCATCCGAGTTTCAAAATCCGGTATGGTCAGATCTGCTGTTAAGCCCCATTTAAATCGACTGATCAATCGTTCTTCAATATCATTCAAATCCTTGGGAGCCCGGTCAGATGCCAAAACGATTTGTTTTCCGGTTTGATGCAATTGATTGAATAAGTGAAAAAAGATCTCCTGGGTTCCAGATTTTCCAGCAAAAAACTGAATATCATCCAACAGCAACACATCCAAATTCTGATAAAAATTAGAAAAATCACTCACCGTATTGTTCTTTACAGAATGGATAAACTGATTCGTAAATTTTTCTGCATTCGTATATAAAACCGCTTTATCCGGAAACTGCTTCAAAACTCCATTTCCAATGGCCTGCATTAAATGAGATTTGCCTAAGGCTGCATTCCCATAAATAACCAAAGGATTAAACATATTTCCAGGCTTTTGGGCAATATGAATACCCGCCTGACGTGCTACCCGATTGCAATTACCCTCAATGAAATTCTCAAATTGGTAAACTGGTGAAAGATTAGATTCAAATTTTACTTTCTTAATCCCAGGTATTACAAATGGATTCGTAATGACGCCGGGGTCATCAAATTGAACGGTTTGATTCGATTTAAACTTATTTTGAATTTGAGGCTTTTGGTAATCATCCATTAAGATTTGATATTCCAATTTACCTCTATCGCCCAATTCTTTGCGAACGCAGGTTCTTAATAAACTTAAAAAATGGGCTTCAATCCAATCGTAAAAAAATTTATTGGGTACTTGAATCGTCAAGGATTGATCGACTAACTTGATTGGAACGATCGGCTCAAACCATTTTCTAAAATTTTCCTTAGGCACAGAATTCCTAATGAGGTTCAGTATGTTATTCCATACAAGAACAGGATCACTGATACTATGCACTACGATTGGTTCCAAAGTAATAATTGAATCGATTTTTGGGATGGACTCTCAAATACTCTTAAAGGATTGCAAAATTGCAAAAAAATAAATGGACTTACAGCAAATCTAGGATTCTTTTTTAAATAAATTAATTTATTGATAATCAAATACTTGCAACATATTTAAAAAACATATATATAAGAAATTGTAAGTCAGTTGAATTCTCAACAAGTACCCATTATTCATGCAGACAATTTGGAATGTTTGCTAATTCCAGAAAACGATTGAGTCCCTGTAGCTTGTTAGAATCGAGTTCATACAAAATATTCTGACTGAAATAAGATTGAAGAATTTGCTGATCGTAATGGTTCTGATTCTGAGCCAATTGGTGAATGGTTTCAACATAAGGACGGAAGAGCTTATTGAGTTCTTGCTTTTTCTCCGGTTGAATTGCGTTCTTAGAAACCCATATGGCAAAAACAAAAGGCAATGTCGTTAATTCAAACCATGCCTTTCCCAAATCGTATTCATATTGATACCGGTTTTCCATTTCAAAGGCCTGATCCCCAATTATTAATTTAGCATGATGTCGTTCACTTGTTTGGAATGTAGGATCCTTGTAAACGATATCATTTCTTTTCCAATACTCTTGCATTAAAATCTGTAACAAGATATTAGATGTTCTGGAAGAAGGATCCAATTCAATTTCTTGAATGGACTCGATGGGTGTATTTGAAAATAATTTTACAGTGCGGACCTCTCCTAAACAGCCGATGCAATAATCTGATGCCAGATAAAGTTGCTTAAAATCTATCAATGCTCCTACCGGCAACAATGCCAAATCCACCTCTTCGCTTTTGAGCATTTCTGCACATTGTGAAGGTACGGCTTCAATGATTTGAAATGCATTATGTTTAGACTGTTCGCGTAATGCAGTTGTAAACGGCAGGGCATTTAGATATTGGACACAGGCAAGTTTCAAATCAAATTAATTTATCAAGGTGCTTCGAATCATTTTCAAGAATAACATTCCATTGATTTACTTGCCATTCAGCAACATATAAACCTGTATTTCTATGCTGTACAACTTCCATGTGTTTTAAATCCTGTTGCTTTAATAAACAAATCAATGCCCGGATGGTCCGACCATGTGTACAAATAAGCGCTTTTGAAAAATCCATACCATTCAAATCTCCCAAAAATGATTTTAATCTCTGGCTCAATTCGAAAGCACTTTCCCCACCTAATGCTGCATCATGATAATTTCCATTGGACCAGGAATGGATGATTCGATAGTATTTATCCATTAGTTCCGGATTGCCGGCCTTCCCTTCATGCTCACCCCAATTGATTTCATCCAAACGGGAATCCCGAATGATGCTCATCCCAAATGGATCAAATCCTTGAATCGTTTGATAGCTTCTTTGTTGGGTCGAACAAAAAAGCTGATCAAAATTATACTCCTTGTAATGTTGGTAAAAAAATTCAGCTTGCTTGATTCCTGTTTCATTTAAAACGGAATCAACTCCTCGGCCCTGCACAATTCCTTTTTTATTTTGCTCTGTTTCTCCATGACGGACGATATATAATGTTTTAGTCGTCATTGTTTTAAACCACCGGTAAATTATAATAATTATACTGTACCCGATCCGTTAATTCATCTTTCTCATAAATTTTAATGGTGTTGTATAGCGAATCTCTTTCTATTGCCGTACGACCAACTTGTTGGATCAAGCGAACCAATTCATTGGTGCTCATCACCGGATTAACTTCTTCTGATCCGGCCATCGAATAAATTTTTGTTGTGTCATCGATGGTCCCATCTAAATCATCCACCCCAAATGACAAAGTAAGTTGAGCTGTATTTCTGCCCAGCATGGGCCAATAAGCTTTAATGTGCTCAAAATTATCCAGATAGATTCGGGACAAGGCATAATTTTTTAAATCTTCAATAACACTTACTTCCGGTAAATAGGATAATTCATTGTCCTTGTTGCGAAATTTTAACGGTATAAATGTTTGAAATCCACCTGTCTGATCCTGCAATTTGCGCAATCGTTCCAAATGATCAATCCGGTGTGCATAGGACTCCAGGTGACCGTAAAGCATGGTTGCATTTGATTTTTTTCCTAAACCATGCCATATTTCATGTATCCGCAACCATTCTTCTGAGCTACATTTTCCCCCGGCAATTTGATCACGAAGTGCTTCATCAAAAATTTCTGCTCCACCGCCCGGAAGTGAATCCACTCCGGAATCTAATATTAATTTCATCCCCTCTTCGTAGCCTACTTTAGCTTTTTTAAAAATATAATGAAACTCAACGGGTGTCAATGCTTTCAGATGAAGCTCCGGACGATGTTTTTTTATTTCACGAAATAAATTTAAATAGAATTCTAAATCATATTTTGGCAAAACACCACCCACAATGTGGACTTCGGTTACTGGCACACCATCAAATGATTTAACAATATCCATAATTTGCTCATGTGAATATTCCCAACCTTCCGTTCTGTTTTTTATTAACCTGGAATAAGAACAAAATGAACAGGTGTAAATACAAATATTAGTAGGCTCTACGTGAAAATTTCGATTAAAATAACTTAAATCACCGTGTTTTCTTTCCCGGATCATATTGGCCAAATACCCTAATTCCGAAAGACTGGCATGCTCAAAAAGGTAAAGCCCTTCTTCCGGGAGGATTCTCTGACCTGATAGTACCTTATCGCTGATTTTCTGGATAGGACCTGGAGATTCACTAATTATGGATGAATAGGCTTCGATTGACATGAATGCTTAATTATCTTTAAAAATAAACGTAAATTGTTCTACAGTGTTTAGGAAATGAAGCCCTAAAATTAAGCGGATAATCTAATTTTTGCTTGTTTATGTCTTTCCTTCATTCCTTTTAAATAAATAACTTTGTACCATGTTGTCCATATTAATACCGGTATTCAATTTTGATATTCGAAATTTAGTGCGGCAATTAATTGATCAGTGCAACAAAGCCAGGATAGAATATGAAATCCTGATACTTGATGATGCGTCGGCTCCTGATTTTCATCCACTAAATCTTGAACTGGCTACACTTCCAAATATTCAAATCAAATCCAACCCAATAAATCAAGGGCGCTCTTCTTCACGCAATCAATTAGCTCGCTGGGCACATTATGATTGGTTGTTGTATCTGGATTGTGATGTTCAATTGATATACGATTCCTTTATACAGAATTACCTCACTGCACTCCAGACCAATCAGTTTGAAGTTTATTACGGTTCTTGTAAATATGTTTCTCAACGACCATCTCATCCTTTAGAATTACATTGGATGTATGGTACGCATCGTGAAAATTCAAATGCTGAAACAAGATCCCAACAAGCCTATCGAAGTTTTCATAGTGTGAACTTTATTGTTCGAAAAAAAATAATGCTTCAATATCCATTTGATGAAACACTTCTTCGCTATGGCCATGAAGACAGCCTTTGGGCCCATTTACTCGAAATGAATCACATCCGAATTGGCCATATTGATAATGAAGTTTTACATCTTGGTCTTTACTCGTCCAAACTTTTTTTGAGGAAAACTGCAGATGCCATTAAGAACTTATTATTACTGGAACAACAACACAAAAAACTCAATACAAGATTAGAACAAAGTTTGGATCAAATCAAATGGATTCTTTCACCGCGATTGATCTTTACATTGTATCGACATTTTGAAAAGAAAATTGTCCAAAATCTTATAGGACCTCATCCTAAGCTTCTGTGTCTTGATCTTTTTAAAATGGGGGTTTACCTTCGGTTTAGAAAAAAATATAATGCGTAAGTATTAACGGTCTATTGTTAATAATTTAATTACGAATTTCAATGATTTCGTTAACTTGCCTTTGGATTCGAATATAGAATTCCCAAATTCAGACAAGTTTAAATGAAAGCGCAAAACATATTAAAGCTATCTTTAATTTATTATTGCCTCTTTATCAGTATTTCAATTAAGGGGTTTTCCCAAACAACCCTTTCAGGAAATCTGACCGATGCAAAAACAGGAGAACCTTTAATCGGGGCAAGTGTACTGATTAAAGGAACCAGCCAGGGTACGACCACCGATTTTGACGGTGATTTCATCTTAAAAACGGAACTTTCATTACCTCTGATTTTAGAATGTCGGTACAGTGGCTATGCTACCAAAGAATTCAATTATACACTTGCCAATCAAAAAATTAAAATCCAACTTGAAGAAGAATCAATATTAATTGATGTAGTAGAAATCAGCGGACAACGAATCAGTGATAAACAAAAAGCCAATCCACTTACTGTTGAATCGATGGATTTAATTGCCATCAAAGAAACACCTTCTGCTAATTTTTATGACGGACTTGGTTCACTTAAAGATGTTGATTTGACGGCAGCCAGTTTGGGATTTAAAGTCGTCAATACACGTGGATTCAATAGCACCAGCCCGGTACGTTCCTTACAAATTATTGATGGAGTGGATAACCAGGCACCCGGCTTAAATTTTTCATTAGGAAACTTTTTGGGTTGTTCTGAATTAGATGTCTTGAAAGTTGATTTGATTGTAGGTGCAAGCTCTGCATTCTATGGCCCCAATGCCTTCAATGGTGTGATTAAAATGGAAACGAAAAGTCCGTTCTATCATAAAGGACTTTCCGCCATGGTAAAAACCGGGGAACGAAATTTAATTGAAACAGGATTCAGGTATGCTGATGTTATAAAAAATAAATCCGGAAATGATTTTATTGGATTTAAGGCAAACTTCTTTTTTATGAAAGCCTATGACTGGGTTGCAAATAATTTCAAGCCGGTTGACAATATTAAAAAAGATTCCCTTTTCTTTCTAAATAACATTCCCAATCCAGGACGTTGGGATGCTGTTAATATTTATGGCGACGAATATTATTCATTAAATGATTTAACCAGCAAAAACACCTTAACAGGTACGGAATCCAACTATTGGACCAATCCAGGTTTGCGTACTTTCTATAGAACAGGTTATAAAGAAGAAGATTTAGTAGACTATAATACAAAAAATTATAAAGGCAATGCAGCCATTCATTTTAGATTAAATCCAAAAAATAAATTTAACTCTCCCGAATTAATTGTTGCAAGTTGCTTTGGAAGTGGCACGACTGTTTATCAAGGCGATAATCGATTTTCATTAAAAAATATTTTATTTTATCAAAACAGAATTGAACTTCAAAAAGCGAATAAATACTTTTTAAGGGCGTATGCGACCCATGAAAATGCCGGTGATTCCTATGATCCATACTTTACGGCTATTCGATTATTAGAACAAACCAAAGACAATGAAATCTGGGCTAATAATTACCGAACTTTTTGGTTGTTAAATAATAATTCTCCAAGTAAAATGTGGGCACTTGGATATCCAAAAGTTGTTTTCAATCCCAATACGGGTATGGGCGAATTTGATTTTGATGTTGCTAAAAAATGGCTGGTTGATTATGCGGATACCCTGAAAGCCTGGCATCAATTGGCAGAGGATTTTGCGAATAAAAAAAGTTTGAATCCTTCAGAAAAAACGGTTGACTTTTTAACACCCGGTAGCCGTGCATTTGATTCGCTGTTCCAAATCATCATATCAGGCAAATCCAATTCCATTGAAAAGGGTACGCGGTTTTATGATAAATCTTCTTTATATCATGTTCAGGGGGAGTATATTTTCCAACCTTTCTTTTTAGAGGATTTGATTGTTGGAGGCAATATGAGATGGTATAGTCCTAATTCGGATGGTACGATTTTTTCAGATTCATTGGGTCGCAAAATCAGAAATTTTGAATTCGGTCTGTATTCCGGGATTAACAAAAAACTATTTGACAATAAATTAAATCTTAATCTGGCCTTACGCGTAGATAAAAATGATAATTTCGATATGATTGCTTCTCCGGCAGGATCTCTAGTTTATAAACCCAAGGAGAATACCTATATCAGAACTTCTTTTTCATCTGCCATCCGCAATCCAACTCTGACGGATCAATATTTGCATCTCAATGTTGGCCGTGCCATTTTATCCGGCAATTTAAATGGATTTGACAGTTTGATCACCGTAGAATCTTTTGTCAATTATCTGGGTAATCGAAATACCGTGATTGAATATATCCGGGAAGATACACTCCATGCACCTTTTGTGAAACCCATTCGGCCAGAACGTGTCAAGACCTTTGAATTAGGACTTCGTACCAGTTTGTTTAATGCTGTCTTTTTAGATTTAGGATATTATTTCAGTACCTACAAAGATTT
>CAYMGR010000017.1:0-12366 GCA_964389985.1 uncultured Saprospiraceae bacterium | reverse complement strand
GGGATATCTTTTTTTCATTCCTGGGTGGATCTGTTCGCAATCTTGGTTTTAATATCAATTACAAATGGGTTCAAGATTTTATTTTTGAAGGTTCCCCTCAATTTACCGGTTACCTTCCTGCATATGGCTTGATGGATGCTCAAGTAAATTGGAGAAATTCAAAATGGAATACTACCTTTAAATTAGGTGCATCCAATTTATTAAACAAAGAACATTATGAAGCATATGGTGGCCCTTCCATTGGCCGATTAAGCTATTTCACTATTTTGTATGAATGGAAGAAAAAATAAACATTATTACTAAATTTAATTTTATATGAAAAAATCTTTACTCTTATCTTTCCTTTTATGTAATCTGATTTTGCTGAATGCGCAGAATCAACGATATCTGGATCAGGTATTTAATGAGGTAAAAGTTGACACGAATATTGTGTACGGAGTCAATGCAACCATATTAACTGTTGCTGATCCCCGCTTTAAACAAGCGATGCCTCAACCTTTGATGATGGATATTTACAGTCCGGTTGGTGATCCACAATCTGTACGTCCGCTCATTCTTTATTATCATACTGGAAACTTTTTGCCTTACCCGCAAAATGGTAGCGTAAGTGGTACACGAAGAGATTCAACCTGTGTTGAAATTTGCACGCAGTTAGCAAAAATGGGTTATGTCGTTGCTTCTGTTGATTATCGTTTAGGCTGGGATCCTGTCAATACCAATAAGGACATTCGCGTCTATACTTTAATTAATGCTGCTTACAGAGGTGTGCAAGATGGACATACGTGTATTCGTTTCTTCAAAAAAGATGTGACTGAGTTTGGAAACCGCTTTGGAGTCGATACATCAAGAATTACCATTTGGGGTCAAGGAACAGGTGGCTACGTCGCAGCTAATTTAGGTGCACTGGATAGCTATGCTAAGATCCCTACCGCTTCTGACGGTAAATTCTTAATCAATACACCTGTTGGAATTTTGCCAATGGTTATTGAAGCGATCAATGGAAATTTAAAAGGAACCTCTGTTGGTATCGTGCCACCAGGATTTGGAGCCTTATTGGGTGTTCCGGATGGTGACACTTTATGTTATCCAAATCATCTAGGTTATGACTCCGGATTTCAATTAGGTGTCAATATGGGTGGTGCCGTCGGTGATTCTGCCTGGATTGATCCAAATCAACCACCGGTTATCTCAATGCATTGTACCACAGATCCTTTTGCTCCTTATAAAGAAGGATTAGTATTGGTACCCGTACAGCCACCTTTGGAAGTGGTAAAGGTTCAGGGAAGTTATTTGATTCAGGCTTTAAATACAGAATATGGCAACAATTCAGTATTTAGCTCTAAATCCAAACTTTTTAATGATCCCTATACGCTTGCTGCAAATCAATTAAATGATGGCTTGGATGGTTTATTTCCTTTGGTTAGAGAAAGTGCTTATGATTCAAGTCCATGGGACTTCTGGGATCCTGCAACAAACATCAACCACGCCAGAGGTTTACAAACCAATCCGGATATGTCTAAAGCTAAAGCGCTTCGCTTTATTGATACTTTAATCAATTATGTTAAACCAAGAGCCTGCCTTGCCTTAGGATTAAATTGTGATTTGAGTCGGTATACCGGCACAACCAACTTAGATCCTGCTGCTGTTGGATTAAATGTAGTTCCAAATCCTGCACAAGAGCAAATAGTTGTTAAAACCGATGCGGCCTTTCCAATCCTGGATGTTCAAATTTTAGATTTAAATGGAAGAGTTTATCAAACCCTTTCTAAATTAAATACAAATAGTTTGATCATTCAACGCAATCAGTTGAAATCAGGAATCTATTTCTTGAAATTGAAATTTGAAAAAGGAGAAAGCTTTACAAAAGTGGTATTTAACTAAGTTATCGCGAAATAAAAATAAAAAAGGCCGCCTTATAAGCGGCCTTTTTTATTTTTACAACATGCTGTACAGAAAACTCGGACATTCCGGACTCCAAATAAGTCTATTGTCATTTGGTTCATGGGTGACCTTTAAAAATCAGGTCGATGAATCACTCGCCATCAAATTGATGTCCTATGCCTACGATCATGGTGTTAATTTTTTTGACAATGCAGAAGTTTATGCCCACGGTGAATCTGAAATCATCATGGGAAAAGCGCTTAAAGCACTAAACTGGGATCGGAGCAGTTATTTGATCTCCAGCAAGGTTTATTTTGGACGTGGCGATAAACGTCCTAACATGACAGGATTAAGTCGCAAACATATCCGGGAAGCTTGTGATGAAGCTTTAAATCGCTTACAGTTAGATTATTTGGATTTGTTTTTCGCTCACAGGCCTGATAAAAATACACCCATAGAGGAAACTGTATTTGCGATGAACCAGTTAATCCAGACTGGCAAAATTTTATATTGGGGTACCTCCGAATGGTCTGCTCAGGAAATTATGGAGGCACATATGTGGGCCCGTCAAAACCATCTGTTAGGCCCAACCATGGAACAGCCTCAATACAACATGCTCACAAGAAAGAAAGTCGAAGAGGAATATAGTCAAATTTATAAAACAGTCGGTTTAGGCACGACCATTTGGTCTCCATTGGCCTCCGGCATCTTAAGTTCTAAATACCTTTCAGGAAACATCCCGGAAGGAAGTCGTTTAGCTTTAACCGAATATGCCTGGTTAAAAGAAAAAAACTTTATCGATCAAAATATCCAACTGGCAATAAAACTCAACTCGCTGGCTTTAGAATTAAATACCAGCCTTGCAAAACTTGCTATTGCGTGGTGTGCTCAAAATACACGAGTGAGCAGTGTGATTTTAGGCGCTACAAAATTGGAACAACTGCAAGAAACGTTGAGCTCACTTGATTTACTTCCTTTATTCACTGAAGAGCTAAATAATCGCATTGAATCGATATTGAATAACAAACCCATACATCCACCCTATTGATTGCTGAACTATTTTTGTACCAAGCAAAATACTTATGAAACCATTTATCCTTGTTGTAATCTTTCTTTGCACGTCCAAGTTATTTGCTCAGTGCGATTATTCACCTGGGCAATTTCAGATAACTTCAGAAAAAAAGTTATTGTACGGTATCCTCCCAGACTATCAAAACAAGCAAGATTCTTTGTTTTTAGACATCTACTACCCAATTGGGTCTCCGGAGTCTCAAAAACCTTTAGTTATTTGGGCTTTTGGGGGTGGTTTTTTTCAAGGTGCACGGGAAGACTTTGCCTCAGTTTGTGAAAATTTAGCCAGCCGGGGCATTCTGTCAGCTACCATTGACTATCGACTTGGTTTTGATGGTCCATACCCAACGCTTGGCCCTCCTTTTTCTTATGACCCGGCAGAAATTGTGCGGGCAGGTTATCGCGGAGCCACAGATATGAAAGGAGCCATTCGATTTCTAAAGGATAAAGCGAATCAATATGGAATTGACATCAACCGGGTTTGGCTTGGTGGTGCAAGTGCTGGATCTGTGGTTGCACTGAATGCGGCATTCCTGGACCTTGAAAGTGAAAAACCAAAAGAAGTAGGTGATATTAGTCCAATTGGAACCAAATCCAGATTAGACTTAGGACCTATTGAAGGCGTGCTCAATCAAAATGGTCAAAATTCTTCAGTGCAGGGTGTTTTTAATATTTTCGGAGCATTGCTGGATACGCTTGAAATAAGTCCAACGAATAAAATCGCGGTATTTTCTTATCACCAAACCCAAGATCCCGTTGTCCCTTGTGAAGCCAAAACGCCTTATTACAATTACTCCTTTATTGGAGCCAACTATCCCATCGTTTACGGCACCTGTGTGATTACAGATCGATTAAATCATATCGGGATGGATCCACTCTATTATGAAAGTTGGATTTATCCGGGCAACCAACATGCTACACATAATGATGATGCTGTTATTAATTTTTTTATCGAGCAGGCTAAACCATTTTTATGTAAAACCATCAGCCAATCAGAATCTGCTCATACCTCAGTATTAGACCCATTAGAAATCGTACCCACACTTGTTACAGATGAATTTAAATTGAATCATTTATCCGGGATTTTTGATTATTCAATTTACAATTTTTCCGGTCAACTACTTACACGTAAGAAACAAACTGCGAATACTATTATAGATGTCCATACCTATCAACCCGGAATTTATTTTATCGAAGTACAAAAAGAAACTAACCATAAGACTCTTCGCTGGATTAAAAAATAAGCCTTTAGGCCTAAAATGACATACGATATTATTATTGCCGGCGCCGGTATTGTTGGCGTATCAACCGCCTATCAATTACTCCAGCAATCACCGGATCTTAAAATCCTGATTCTGGAAAAGGAAGTCCAACCAGCCATGCATCAAACCGGCCATAATTCGGGCGTTATCCACTCCGGAATTTATTATAAACCCGGTTCTTATAAAGCATGGAATTGCATTCAAGGCTATAAATTATTGATAGATTTTTGCGAACAAGAACACATTGAATACAAATTAATTGGTAAACTTATTGTTGCTTCAAATGAAGCAGAAATTAACAAATTAAATTCCATTTATAACAATGGCATTCAAAATGGATTGAAAGCCATCCAACCATTGACTCCAGAAGAAGTACTTGAACTTGAACCTAATGTGAGATGCAAACAAGCCATATTAGTACCACAAGCAGGAATCATCGACTACAAACGAGTCGTAAACCAACTGATTCATAAGATCCAAAAACAAAATGCCAGCGTAATCACTGGTAAAAAAATTATTAAAATCGATCAAAATGCAAATGAACTTATCATCCATTGCTCTGATCATTCAGATTATAAAAGTCGGTTTTTTATTAACTGCTCCGGTCTTCAATCTGATCGCTTAGCAATCCTCTGCGGACAAAAACTCAATTTTAGAATAATACCTTTTAAAGGGAATTATTATAAATTAAAAAATGAAAAAAAAGATATTGTTCAACGATTAATATATCCGGTACCGGATCCTCAATTTCCATTTTTGGGAATTCACTACACTCGTTTAATAAATGGCGATCAAACTTTGGGTCCAAATGCTATTTTAGTTTTAGATCGTGAAGGATACAAAGAGCACGCTTTTAACTTTAAAGATTTTGGTGACATCATTCAGTATCCCGGATTTTGGAGACTAATTCAAAAGCATTGGAAAATAGGTCTGACAGAGTATAGAAGAAATTATTCTAAAGCCTATTTTGCCTTTAAAGCCAGTGAAATGACACCGGGCATTGAGCCAGCAGATTTGGAGCCTTCGGGATCAGGCATCCGGGCTCAGTTAGTTGACATCCAGGGTAATATGGTCGAGGATTTTGTAAGCCTGAGATCGACTCGAATGATACACGTTTGTAATGCTCCCTCCCCTGCTGCTACTGCCGGTTTATCGATAGGAAAACAAATAGCAGATTGGTATTTTCAAAAGGATTAAATTGTTGGTATCCCTTCAATAGATTGTATCTTTGCCAAGCTTTAATCCATGAAAACAACGCAAACTTATTTGGCTGTATCCGGAGATGCATTGGTCTCCAAGTCCGCAGAAGAAATTTCTGAAATTCCACTTCAGAGAATCAATGATCATCAGTTTTATTTGCTGCACAAAAATAGAAATTTTAGCTTTCAACTTCTTTCGATTAATTTAGAATTAAATTTGGTAGAATTAAAATTCAATAATAGAATATTACAAATTCAAATTACCGGACCTGTTCAACAATTAATTCAAACACTGGGCTACCATTCCAACAAAGCCAAACACTCCGATGCATTACTGGCTCCTATGCCTGGAGTTGTGCTGGATATTTTAACTAGCTGCGGCAGTCAGATTGAAAAAGGAGATCCTTTAATTGTGCTGGAAGCGATGAAAATGGAAAATATTCTTCGTGCTTCTCATTCAGGCGTTATAAAGGAAATTTTTGTTGTAAAAGGAGACAAAGTAGAAAAAAATAAAATTCTAATATCTTTTACATAAGTCTATGTCGGAGCCAAATCATTTCCAATCTTGGCCCAGGCAATCTAAGAAGAGTTGGCTTGAGCACATTAAAAATGAAAATCCAAAACTTGATTTAAGTCAAGTGGACCGATCTGTAGATGCTCATATACATGTAAAAGCTTTTCCATTTTATACCGACTCATTGCAAGCTGGCAGTTTGCAAAATCACAACGAAAGTTACCGCCCATGGAAATGCGGCATTCATTGTACCCTTACAGATCCGAAAAAAGATAATTTATATTTATTACATGCTCTTCAAAACGGCACAGAATTTTTTCATTTAAGCTGTTGCTTTGCACTCACTCCAAATGGATTAGATCAACTTTTGTCGGGCATTCAACTGGATATCCTGTTCATACATTGGGCGCTTGAAACTGCAGAGGACGAAATTGTTTTATCCAATTACATTTTAGCTGGTTACGGAGACATAGCGTATTCCGTTTCCTATCATTCAAGGCAGCTATCCTCCAGTAAATTAAATGATACGCTCTGTTTTCCTGTCTTTAATACTGAACTCTGGTCCACTTTGCTTTACCAATGGCTCAATCAAATTCCACAGAAAACCAACTTAAATAATAACATTCATATTACTCTGCAACTTAACACTGACTTTTTATTAATGCTTTCAAGTGCGAGAGCTCTTCGATTGATTATGGATAAACTGAATGAAGTTTTAGATTTATCTATTAATCCATTCTATGAATTGCAAGTGGATTCAAATGTATTGGATAATGTGATTGGAACCAATCTGATCCAATTATCCAGTATTGCTTTATCAGCGAGTTTGTCAGGTGCGGATGCTATTGCATTACCTGCTACTGATCATCTCGTCGAAACTAAAAATTATAAATGGTTGCGCAGCTCGATCCACTTATTGCAAATCTTAAAATATGAATCCTATTTGGATCGTTCGGTTGACCCATTAGCGGGCTCGTATTCTGTAGAAGATTTAACCGAACAAATTGCTTCCAGCCTATGGCAATCCTTACAATTTAAATTAAAAAATGATCAATAAAATTCTAATTGCCAATCGCGGGGAAATTGCCTTAAGAATTATTCGCACGGCTAAAAAGATGGGAATAAAAACGGTCGCCGTTTATAGTGAAGCGGATCGTTTTGCACGACATGTTCAAGCTGCGGATGAAGCTATTTACATTGGCGGTTCGGCATCAAAAGATTCTTATTTAAAAATGGATCGCATTCTTCAGGCTGCTATAGATTGTAAGGCAGATGCCATTCATCCCGGATATGGGTTTTTAAGTGAAAATCAATTATTTGCAAAAATGCTTGAAAAAACAGCCATTAAGTTTATTGGCCCCCCTTCCGGATCTATGGAAAAGATGGGCAGTAAGATAGGTGCTAAACAAACTGCCCGCCACATGAATGTTCCTCTAGTGCCGGGTACGGATAAAGCCATTCAATCAATCGAAGAAGCAAAACAAATCGCTCATCAAATTGGCTTTCCAATATTGATTAAAGCTTCAGCAGGCGGAGGTGGAAAAGGGATGCGGATTGTAAATCAGCCGGAAGATTTAGAAATCCAAATCAAATCTGCTGCAAGTGAAGCCATGGCAGCTTTTGGGGACGACTCTATATTTATTGAAAAATATATCTCCAAACCCAGACATATAGAAATTCAAATTTTTACAGATTCACACGGGAATGGCATTTATTTGTTCGAACGGGAGTGTAGCATTCAAAGACGGCATCAAAAAATAATCGAAGAGGCACCTTCTTCTTGTTTAACTTCTGAGCTCCGGGAGAAAATGGGACAGGATGCTTTAAGACTTGCCTTAGCCTGTGGATATGTGGGGGCAGGTACCGTCGAGTTCTTAGCTGATGAACATCTCAATTATTATTTCTTAGAGATGAACACACGTTTACAAGTTGAGCATACCGTTACAGAAATGATCACTGGTTTGGATTTGGTTCAACTCCAGATCGAAATTGCCAATGGCTACCCACTTAAAATCAAACAGGAAGACCTTAAAATTATTGGACACAGTATTGAACTCCGGATTTGTGCCGAAGATCCACTCAATGATTTTCTACCCAGCACGGGTACTTTAGATAGATACTATCCACCTCAATCTCCTTTTATTCGATTGGATGATGCGTATGCACAAGGCATGGAAATACCATTGCAGTATGATCCCTTAATTGGAAAATTAATTGCTTTTGGCAATTCCCGTTTAGAAGCCATCGAACATTTAAAACAAGCCATACAAGATTTTCAAATCAAAGGAATTGAAACAACTCTTGACTTTGGTTCATTTGTATTAAATCATGTTGAATTTATTCGTGGAGACTATGATACGGGATTTATCCAATCTCACTACAATGAATACCTTGCTCTTCATTCGGATCCGGAAATGCATGAAGCTGCCGCTTTGTGTGCACTAAAATTATTTCAGCAGCAGGCATCAATTCCAAAATACAACAGGAGTGCTTCCACAAATTGGTTAACCAACCGAAAATCATTTAATTAATCCTGAATGATTGATCTAAATAAAATTATAGAATGTGAATGGAATCGTCCCATTCAGAACAATAAAAATGAACCCATTTCTTTTGAAACTTCAGAAAACATAAATTATAAAAGCCAACATTCTCCTGAAGAAATTGATAAACAGCTAAACTATTTTGTTTCCGGCATGGCTCCTTTTTTACGCGGACCTTATGCCAGCATGTATCTTACCCAAGCCTGGACCATCCGGCAATACGCAGGATTTTCAAATGCAAAAGACAGCAATAGCTTTTACAAAAAAAATCTTGCAGCGGGTCAAAAGGGATTATCTGTTGCTTTTGATTTAGCGACCCACCGGGGATATGATTCGGATCATCCAAGAGTTGTTGGAGATGTGGGCAAAGCAGGTGTTGCGATCGATACCATAGAGGACATGCAGACCTTATTTGATCAGATCCCTTTAGATCAAATATCCGTATCGATGACAATGAACGGAGCCGTACTTCCTATTCTAGCTTTTTATATCGCGCTGGCAGAAGAACAAAACATCCCAAGTCATAAATTATCAGGTACGATTCAAAATGATATCCTCAAAGAATTCATGGTAAGGAATACTTATATCTATCCACCTGAACCATCCATGAAAATTGTATCGGATATTTTTAGTTATTGTTCCGTTCATTTACCAAAATTTAATTGCATCAGTGTCAGCGGTTATCACATACAGGAAGCCGGTGCTTCTGCAGATATTGAGCTGGCTTATACATTAGCCGATGGGCTGGAATACATCCGATGCGGCTTGCAAGCAGGTTTAAATATTGATGATTTCGCTCCAAGAATTTCTTTCTTTTTTGGAATTGGAATGAATTTTTTTATGGAAATTGCCAAACTGCGAGCAGCAAGACTATTATGGTCTGAATTGGTTTTGCAGTTTAATCCTCAAAACCCAAAATCATTAGCCCTTCGTACCCATTGTCAGACTTCGGGATGGAGTTTAACTGAGCAAGAACCCTATAATAATGTTTCTCGAACCTTTATAGAGGCATTTGCTGCAGTGTTAGGCGGCACACAATCATTGCATACCAATTCATTGGATGAGGCAATTGCCCTTCCCAGTGAATTCTCCGCAGCTATCGCAAGAGAAACCCAATTATTTATTCAAAAGGAAACAAAGATTTGCAATACCGTTGATCCTTTTGGAGGTTCTTATCTGGTGGAATATTTAACACAAGAATTATATTATAAAAGCAAAAAACTTATTGAGGAAATTGAGTCTTTAGGTGGAATGACACAGGCCATCAAAAAAGGAATCCCTAAATTAAAGATTGAGGAAGCTGCTACAAAAAAACAAGCACGGATTGATTCGCGCAAAGATTCTATTATTGGTATAAACCTATTTCATCAAAAGCAAGAACTCGAAGATTTTGAAATTCTTGAAGTGGATAATGCCCGGGTCCGGGAAGAACAAATTGCTTCATTAAATAAAATAAGATCTACCAGAAACAATCCCCTCGTTCAATCCATCCTCATTGAATTAGAGACTATCGCACGAACGGGAAATGGCAATTTACTTGAATGCTGTATTCGGGCTGCGAAAGCACGTGCAAGCTTGGGAGAAATTAGTCTTGCCCTCGAAAAGGTCTTTGGAAGATATTCTTCTCAACCTCAAATAGTTTCCGGAGTTTATTTCAAAAACTTTTCAGAAAAACCTATGATGAATGAAGTGTTAAAGCGCTCCGATGAATTCGCTATAAAAGAAGGTCGGCGTCCCAGAATACTGATTGCAAAATTAGGGCAGGATGGCCATGACAGAGGCTCTCGCATTGTGGCAACCGGTTTTGCCGATCTTGGTTTTGATGTTGATATCGGTCCTCTATTCCAAACGCCAGCAGAAGTGGCAAAACAAGCTATTGAGAATGATGTTCATGTCATTGGCATTTCTTCCTTAACAGCAGGACATAAAACCTTGATTCCGGAATTAATAGAAGAGTTAAAAAATCATAACCGACCGGATATACTTGTCGTTGTGGGTGGCATCATACCCGAAAGAGATTATGACTTCTTATACAAAATTGGAGTTGTCGCTATTTTTGGCCCAGGTACGCCTGTGCCAGTAGCAGCCAATACCGTTTTGCTTAAACTTCTTGGCCAGTCTTAACGACGAGCTAAATTTTACCCATGTTTTATTTTGCGATTTCTCTACTGCGAGAATACTGCCACCACGTTCCTGTTTGAAAATTCTTAATATTCGATAATGTAGTTTGATACATCTCTACCCTAAGCAAGCTGCTCAACGAATCATACACATAAACCAAAAGGATTCCCAGACTTTTGATTAAAGTCTTTAATATAGATTGAAAAGGATATCTCCTTTTCTACTGATACCATATTTGATTTTTATCCTGGATCAAATGATGGATCGAAACTGAACCATAGTATGGAGAATTTCTTCAAATCGACCGATCCTCCGGCTGATGTATTTTATGTCAATGAATTAAGTACCACAAAAAAAAGGCTGCCAAAATTTGGCAGCCTTTTCTTTTAAACCTAAAAATAATTATTATTATTTCAATTTAGTCATTCGCTTAGTAGCTGTATGTCCTGCACCATCTAATTGATAGTAAATAACTCCAGAGTTTTCGATTTCATCTTTTTCGATCTTCAAGGTATTTAAACCTTTAACACCTTTGATATCGTAAACCCGAACAACTTTTCCAGTAACGTCATAAATCGTTAATAAAGCTGCACCAGCATTTGGTAATCTGAAACTAATTGTTGTTTCAAAATCAAATGGGTTTGGTGAATTTTGGTATAATTCAAATACACCACTTTCAACCACTCCATCATTTGTGCGAACTCCCAAGTCAACACCTTTTACATCTAAGGCTGTATTATAAGCTTCAGCTGCCGTGATATCGCTTGTGATCGCCAACAATTCTTCAATATTTACATCTTTCATTGCTGTGAATGTCAACGTAAATAAGACTTCATCTTTACCAAAGCTTAAACCTTCTTTATTGTTCCAGCTGGTAGTGATGATTCCATTTTCAAGAGATTTCATTCCGAAATTGGACTCATCAACATCTAAAGCACCTGCTTTCATTCCACTATAAACCATCGCTTCCTGATCAAATTTCAATGTAAATTGATAACCTGCGATATCCTTAAAGTTGCTTGATTTAAACTCTACAGAATAGTTTTCACCTGCTTTCAATTTGCCATTTTCAATTTCCAAATGCAATTGATCATTGTGTCTGCTGGTAATTCCAGAGAAGTTATGTGCTAGGGCATTGTTTGTTACATCACCCAATTTAATAGCTACAAAATCTTCATTGTGTTTACCTGCATCCGGCATTGGTATTACCGCTTCTCTTGGTGCATTGTAAGGATTGCTTCCAAAAACATAGGCTTTAGGTACAAATGTCCAAGACTGTACTTTACTAAACTCAGCAGTGATACCTAAGATCAATCTTCTGATTTCAGATACGTCAGCTGCAGTAATTGTTGCACTGTTGTTCACATCCGCAGCAATTAGTTTGTAATTACTATTCAAGGATTCAATACCTAAAATATGTCTTTGAATCTTAACGATGTCTGCAGTTGAAACCCCATTTAATGGGTTATCATTTCTGAATGGTTTAACAACATACTCTGCACTTGCACCGTAAGCCAAATCTCCAAACATGAAATGTCCATCTGAATGCGTGGTCATTTGTTTTTTCATTTGTGGACCTACGTACATTTGAACATCACTAAATTCAGTTTCATCACCTTTTTCAGTTCTAAGATCACCCGTAATTCTACCTAAAGAAGGACCACTATTAGGACAAACATCCTGATTGTCTTGAACAATGATTACTGTTTTGCAGTAGTCCGTATTTCCTTCTTCATCTTCTACCCACATTTGTACTTCCACTAACAACTCATCAT
>CAYMGR010000016.1:0-20389 GCA_964389985.1 uncultured Saprospiraceae bacterium | reverse complement strand
GTGATTCGATTTCAAAATGTGAGTTTATTTTTTGGTGAAAGGGCATTGTTTGATCAAATATCCTTTACTATTTCAGCTGGTGAAAAACTGGCTATATGCGGGCGTAACGGTACTGGAAAATCTACCTTGTTTAAGCTCATGTTAAAAGAATTGCTGCCTGATGGTGGCAATATAGAATACATTGGAAATGTCAGACTCGGAATATTAAAACAGGAACTTCCTGCGGATAGGGGCTTAGGATTGTTTGAAGAAGTTAAGTCCTCATTTGCTCATATAGAATCCTTGCAAGAAGAATACAACCGGCTTGAACACAAAATTAGCCATGATCATAGTGACCACGACCAGTTGATGGATGATATCCATAAGATGGAAGAAATTCGGGTACAGCTTGAGCATTTGGATATTGATAAATTGGATGGTAAGATTGAAAAGGTATTATTGGGATTAGGATTTACAGCATCTGATTTTTCAAAGAAAATAAGTTTATTCAGTGGAGGCTGGAGAATGCGGATTGAATTAGCAAAGCTTTTATTATCTAAACCCGACATCTTATTGCTGGATGAGCCTAATAATCATTTGGATATTGTGGCTATACGATGGTTGGAGAAGTATCTAAAAGACTACGAAGGAACGGTTATTATTATTTCGCATGATCTGAGTTTTATGGATCGTCTGGCGAATCGGATTATTGAAATAGATCGCGGTAAAATTTATGATTATAAAGGGAACTATACCGCCTATCAAACCTATAGAGCGGAGCGAAAGCAAATTGAGCTCAACGAATATAAATCGCAGCAAAAAGTAATTCAACAGAAGGAAATGTTGATAGAAAAATTCCGGTACAAAGCGAGTAAAGCTTCCTTTGCTCAATCATTGATTACGGAATTGAACCGGATGGATAAAAAAGAAATTCCGGAGGAAGAACAATCATCCATTAAATTAAGATTTAAAAGTTCCTTAAAGAGTGGAAACAAAGTTTTGGAATTAAAGGAGGTTGACAAATCCTTTGGTGAAAAAATAGTTTTAAGAGATGTAAATTATTTTTTGGAAAGAGGGCATAAGATTAGTTTAATTGGCGCTAATGGAAATGGCAAAACGACTTTAGTCAAAATGATCGTCGGCGATTTAAAACCCACTGATGGGCTCATTGAATTTGGTCATAATGTTAAAATTGGATATTACGCACAGGAACAAGAAGATACTTTAGATAGAATGGAAACAGCTTTAGAGGCTGTTGAAAATTACTCGATTCCTGAAATGCGAATCCAGGTTCGTAAAA
The DNA here is from genome assembly GCA_964389985.1 of uncultured Saprospiraceae bacterium. Taxonomy (GTDB): domain Bacteria; phylum Bacteroidota; class Bacteroidia; order Chitinophagales; family Saprospiraceae; genus Vicinibacter. The sequence goes on along the minus strand of CAYMGR010000016.1, from coordinate 19,110 downwards.
TTTTAGGTGGTCTGGGATTTGTAGGTGATGATGCGGATAAGAAAATTGCTGTTTTATCCGGAGGTGAAAAGGCCAGAATCAGATTAGCCAGATTGATTGTTAATGAGCATAATTTATTGATATTGGATGAGCCGACGCACCACCTGGATTTAGCCTCAAAGGAAAAATTAAAGGATGCTTTAAAAAATTATGATGGAACTGTTTTGATTGTTTCACACGACAGGGATTTTTTAAGAGAACTGGCAGATAAAACGGTTTTGTTTGAAAATCAGGGGATAACTGTATTTGAAGGAGATATTGATTATTACCTCGAGAAAACGGAAGAGAATACAGTTTATGATTTACCTCAGAAAGTGGAATCGAAGCAAGTTGTAGTCCAGGAGTTGGATTATAATGAACGAAAAAAGCTGCAACGTAAAATTCAAGTATTGGAGCGAGATATTGAAAAACTCGAAGGAGATTTGCAAACGATTCAGGTAAAAATGGAGGACCCAGATTTTTATAATGCTCCGGATGCACAAAATCAGATGGAGCGTTATCAACGCGAAAAACAAAAACTTCAAAACTTAATTGAAGATTGGGAGCACTTATCGAATCAGATCGGGGCATAAAAAAGGCCTTAAGGAAAAACCTTAAAGCCTTTGGTGTACTAGTCAGATACTTCTAAATCAAAACTATATTACTTAACAATTAATAGACATCAAAAAATCCAGAAAAGGACTACCGCTACAATTTTTTTAATTTCAAAGTATAATTTACGAAATTATTCGAAGCGCGAAGAAAGGATTTTGTTAAACCATCCCTGAAAGTCCCATGTTTTAAAATATAACCAAACTTAAGATTTATGAGGTCGATAGTCCTTCTTCTCTGGATTCCATTTTCAATATTCAAATCAAGCTTCCGTATTCCCTAACGTTTTAGTGAATTGGACGATACAAAGGTCAAGAATTGATATAAGCTGCACATCAGGGTAAACCCTGATTTTTAAAAATCAGGGTTTACCCTGATTGGAGTCAGGGTTTACCCTGATTTTTTAAGATTATTTAACGGATGGGAATTTGGACTAAAAACAGAGTCCCTTGATTATCAGATGATTCTATATTGAAGTCGCCTTTGAGGTAATTGATCCTACTTCTTATGTTTTCCAGTCCCATACCCCTTTTTACGGTCTCTGCATCAAAGCCTTTTCCGTCATCTTCAACCGAAATGGTCATTTCGTAGGTCGTTTTAGAGATTTGGACAAAAATCTCCTTGCAGTTAGCATGTTTGTAGGAATTATTAACCAATTCCTGGATCACTCTGTAAATATTAAGCGCAATATTCGAGTCGATAGTTCCTGGTTTTTCAAAGCCAAAATATTGAAAGATGATATTGGGGCCCTGCTCATGTTTATAGCGATTGAGTAAATCGCGGATCGCTTCAATAAGGCCTAATTTTTCCAATGAGCCTGGCTTCAGATCATTGCTGATATAGCGCACCTCGTCGCAAGCTGTATCAATTAAGTCATAGAGTTTGGTATAGGATTCCTGACCCGTAATTTTTTGTTCGTGGACAAGTTTATCAAAGCGGAGTTTAATGGTTGACAGCAAGCCCCCTAAACTATCATGAAGGTCCTGAGCGATTCGTTCTCGTTCGGATTCCTGGCCATCTATCATGGATTGCATAGACTGAAGTTGCATGCTGTTTTCTAATTCCTTTATTTTCTGATCATTAATTTGTGCACTTTGACCATGTATGATATTACTCGTTTCCAATTTTTGCTGATAAAAAAGGATCACAAAAAATCCGGCCAAAAGAATGGCGCCAATACTAAAGAGTAAGCTATATAAAGTAAAATTAGACCTTCTGCTTTTTAATTCAAAAAGCCGTTTACTTTTTTCAAGATCTATTTTTTCAGTTTGAAATTCCTTTTGCTCATACTTCCCAATCAATTTGGAAAGCGTTTCAGAATTTTTGATTTCGTTTAGAGAATCATTATACTTAACAAACGATAAAAGATATTCAGACGATTGCTTATAATCTCCAGCGTTATGGTTACATTCATACAGTCTAAATGCAAATGATTTACAATAGTCATAGTATTTTATTGATTTAACAAGGTCAAAAGCTTTTTTAAATATCTGCTCAGACTTCTTAAAATTTGAATGAGTGTAATAGTATTCACCCAGTACTTCCAGAGATTTAACCTGCAAATCAATATTGGGTATGGACTTAGCATATTTATAAACGGCAGTGAGTATAGCAGGTGAATTGAGTCGGTTTAAAAATAAATAAGCATCGACCAGGTTATGTTCATTTTTACAAAATTCATTAAAATTGTCGGCTTTCATATTTTCACATTGTCCAAGAAAATAGAAAGCCATGTCAGTGTTCCCTGTCTTTTTATAGGCATAGGCTAATGCATGTTGGCTTCTAACCAGATCCAGGTCCCGATCTTCCTGTTTAAAATAGACATGACAATACTCCAGGCTATTTATCGCTTTCTGATAAAATCCAAGGATGAGATACACACGAGCCAAAACAAACCGATAGTAGTAAACCTTTTCCTGATTGTTTTCCTGCTTAAAATATTCAATGGCATTTAAAATTGAACTAACAGCTTGTTGATAATTATGATTGGAAATATCAGTTTCAATTTCAGTTTCAAGGTCAGCCGGTTCCAATAAAGAAATTTGAAAAGAATCAGAATTCAGGCTGATACTGTCTTGTGCTGAAGTATGACTCCAAAAAGTCAATAAGTAAATAACGATCAGAAAAGATTTATTCAAAGTAGGGTTTACTTTTCTACTAATTTAAGCTCAATAGCAGCTCTGACGAGTCCGGCTGTATTCCTTACATTAAGTTTTGAAACCAGGCTGCTTCGATGAGATTCTACTGTTTTTAGCGTGATGAATAACTTTTCAGCGATTTCTGGAGTCGTATATTCTTTCACAATGAGGGATAAGACTTCCAGCTCCCGCTTGGAAATTTCCGGGACTAAAAAGGTATTTGTACGTTTTTGGCTAGGTTTTTTAAGTAAGGCGCCCATGATGGTTTCGGTTACGTCCTTGCTAAAATAAGTTTGGCCTGAGGCTACGGTTTCTATTGCATGCACCAGTTCAGCCCGTCCAGTATTCTTAAGGATATAGCCTTGAGCACCATTATTAAGCATTTCAGAAACGATACTTTCTTCATTATACATGGAAACGGCAATGATTTTGACATCCGGAAAATCAAAATGAAGCTTTTTGGCTACTTCAATTCCATTCATATCAGGTAAATTGATATCCAATAAAAGCACATCTATCTTTTGCTTGGATAGCATAGGAAAAACAGATTTACCATCAAAGCATCGGTCTACAACTTTGATGGTTTCTTCGTCTCTTAATATAGATTCTATACCATCTACAAACATGGCATGATCATCTGCAATAGCAACTTTGTGCATTGTACTTTTTTATTAAAAATAAAGGGAATCGTTGAAAATGGAAAACAAAGCTAAGCAAAGATTTTTAATAATGTTCAAATCGACTGCCATTTTCTTAGCTGATTCTGTAAAGCTTTAAGGTCCTTTGGTAAGCTGGATTCCAGTTGATAGTTCTGTCCGGAGAGAGTAAATTCCAGGTTTGAAGCATGTAAAGCTGTTCGGCTCAGAAGGGGTCTTTCTCCTTCATAATCAGTCATTTTAGCTCTCGGCTTTATGTCTATAATAGAGATTGAAGCCCGTTTGCCATAGAGCGAATCGCACACTAAGGGGCAACCAATGGCTGCCATATGGACTCTGATTTGATGTGTGCGTCCAGTCTCCGTGCTCACTTCTAAAAAAGCGAAGTGTTGGAAGGGTTCCAGCAATAGGAAATTTGTTACAGAGGGTTTTCCCTTTCTGTGTACCATCATTTTGCCGGTTTCATGTTCAGAATGCGCGATTGGCAAATCTATTCTACCAGCATTTTCAGAAGGGCGGCCTTCAGTAAAACATTGATATTTTTTACGGATTAAATGGCTTTCAAATAATTGAGATATCTCTTTATGGGTGTCAGCATTTTTTGCAAATAAAACCAGGCCGCTTGTTTCTTTGTCAATTCTATGAACGATATAAAGTTCTTCATACAAAGACTTCAGCATGGAAGACAGGTTTGGCTTTTCTGGATCGAATCGATCAGGTATAGTCAACAAACCAGATGGTTTATCTAGTACGATTAGCTGGCTGTCTTCAAAAATTATTGGAAGCCCTGCTTTACTCATCTTTTCTTAAAATAGCTTTTGGGTATTTGGGAAAATTTCCGATTCCCTGAAAAATAGAATTGCATAAATATGGAAGCCTGTAACAACCCTTTTTCATTAAAACTTGAATAATTTAAGGATCGAATCAACTTATCAGAATATTGTTTTTTTTGAATTAAATAAAGGGTATTGATGATTGCAACAATATAAGCTTGAATTATTTTGTAGAATATATTCAGCTTGCCTTTGAGTAAATAACTCAAAGCTATCAGGATATCCAAAACCAAACGAATTGGTATAATATATAACAACTGCAGATAGCCTGAATTTTTAAAGATTGTAAATAGATTGTTTCTAAAATTCAAGTAGGTCTTCCGGGGATTATCATAATCTAAAGTGCCACCACCTAAATGATAGACTACAGAACCGGGTACATAAACGATGTTTCCTCCAATCCGTTTGATCCGCCAACATAAGTCAATTTCTTCCTGATGGGCGAAATAATCACCATCGAATCCACCTAGTGCCTTAAATGCAGTGGCTTTGATAAGCATGGCTGCTCCGCTTGCCCAAAATATTTCATCCCTTTCCTCGTATTGGAGATGATCTTCTTCGATATAATCTATAATGCGTCCTTTGCAAAAAGGGTAGCCCAGAAAATCAATATAGCCGCCTGCAGCACCTGCATATTCAAATTTATTCTGTTCCTTCAGAGATATAATTTTTGGCTGTGCCACTAAAATATTGGGATCTTTTTTGCTCTCTTTGATTAAAGGTGAAATCCAATCGTGATGCACCTCTACATCTGAATTGAGTAGGATGTAATAATCTGCATCTATTTGAGCCAGACCTTTGTTGTATCCAGAGGCAAATCCATAATTTTTCTTTAGTCTGATTAATTTAATTTCCGGAAAATGATGTTCAATATATACACAGCTTGAATCCGTTGAATAATTATCAATGATATAAATTGGAACTTCCTTAGGATTGTATTTAATAATGGAGGGTAAATATTCTTTCAAAAATTGAAATCCATTATAATTCAAGATAACTATTGCATAAATAGGCTCCCGAAATGGAAAGGAATAAATCGAATTGCTTAGAAGTGATTTTTTACTTAAAAGTTCATCTTGATGTAATTGATCTTTCAGGGTTTCAATTTGATCAAATTTTCGATCATCGCGAATAAAATCAATGAGTTTGATCCAAATCGTTCGCCCATAGATTTCCATATTAAAATTAAATAAATGGATTTCAACTGAATACGATGTATTGGTCTTCAGCGTCTCATTCGTTCCGATATATAACATACCTTCATAAATCTGACCATCTATTTCTGTTACTGCTGCATAGATTCCATTAGGCGGAATCAGTTTAGAAGCGTCTGAAATTTCAATGTTTGCAGTTGGATAGCCTATCGTACGACCTAACTTATCCCCTGGTATTACTTTACCTTCAATCTGATATGGATACCCTAAGAACTGATTCGCTTTTTTAATGTTTTTATGGAGTATCCAATTCCGAATTTGAGTGGAGCTTAATTTAGCATCTTGCACATATTGAGCATGGATCTCTTCAAATTGAAACAATCCTTTAGAAGCATACTGCTTTAATAAGTTGCAATTACCTTGTCCGTCTTTTCCAAAGCGATGATCGTAACCAGCAATTATTTTCTGTGGATGAAAATTTGCTATAATAAAATTCTCAAGGTACTCCTCGGGTAACAGTTGTGCGAAGGTATAATCAAAATGAACTAAAACCAGATAATTCAATGAAGTTTTTGATAAGCGTTCAATCCGTTCGTCTATTGAATTGAGTAACGAAACTGCCTGATCACCAGGATCTAAGACCGTACGAGGATGCGGATAAAAGCTAATCAATATACTAGTTCCTGAAATCTCTTTGGCTGAATCACAAACTTGCTCAATAATTTTGGAATGAGCCAAATGAAGCCCATCAAATGTACCAACAGTTAATACTGGATTTACGAATTCAGGTAAAGGGTCCTGCCCATAATAAATGACGTGCATAAAAACAGATTTGCAAATTTATTAAAAATAGAAGACCAATCCGGTAAAAATCGAATTAATTTTACGCTTAATATGAATCAAAAATTACAAGAGATTGTTAATGTGATGCAATCGATTTTGGAACCGGACTCTAAACGGAGTATTATTCAATTGAGGATGATCCGGGACCTTAAGTTGGAGGGGAATAACTTGCATTTTAAGCTGTATTTACCATCGGCAAACTATAATCATAAGGATATTTTATATTCTGAGATTCATGCTAAAATAGGAGCTATATTCCCTGAACTTCAGCTTCATGCGCATTTTGTAAATCAACTGCCGATGACCGAAGCTCCAAACACAAATTTTCCCAATATTTTGAATTTTATAGCTGTAGGCTCTGGAAAAGGAGGGGTAGGGAAGTCTAGTATTTCAGCGATGCTGGCAGTCGCATTAAATGAAGCAGGTTTTAAAGTAGGCTTATTAGATGCGGATCTGTATGGTCCATCTATTCCAACCATGTTTGGAATTCGAGACTTGAAGCCTCAAGTTGTTGAGAGTGGGGGTAAGCATAAAATGTTACCGTTGGAAGTTAGTGGAATTTCAATCATCTCTTTAGGAAATATTATAGATCCGGAGCAAGCAGTGGTCTTGAGAGGTCCTCGTTTGGCTGCAATTATTAAGCAGTTTTTCTATGATACGCTTTGGCCTGAATTAGATTATTTAATCATTGATTTACCTCCGGGCACAGGTGATGTTCAACTCACCTTGGTGCAAACGATACCATTAACAGGTGTCGTTATGGTTACTACCCCACAAGAAATAGCCTATATTGATGCAGTGAAAGCGGCAAATATGTTTACGATGGATCAGATTAAAGTACCCATTTTGGGAGTCATAGAAAACATGTCCTGGTTTGAACCGGATGACTTGCCGGGTAAACGCTATCCAATATTTGGAGAAGGTGGGGGGACCCGACTTGCTAACAAAACCCAGGCCAGTTTGTTAGGACAAATTCCAATCAGAATGGGTATGCGCCAATCTTTTGATATGGGCGAAGCTATAAAATTGGATGCTTATTATTCTGCTCTGTTTAAAGAAATAGTCGAACGGCTTATCAGTAAGATTGAATTAAGAAATCTCTTATTCGCTCCAAGTCAAATTGTTCAGGCTAGTTAAATATATCCCATGTTCAAATCCTCAGATTATCTTTTTCAACAAATACTAACTAAGGAGAGTCTGCTTTGTGTAGGTTTAGATCCGGATCTTGCAAAAATTCCACCAGTATATTTGAAACAGGAAAATACTTATTTCAATTTTTGTAAGGATATTATTGATGCTAGCAGTGAATTTGCAATTGCCTATAAAATTAATATCGCATTTTTTGAAGCCCTTGGCACTGAAGGCTGGAGTCAACTTGTACAACTGATTCAGCTCATACCAAAAGAATGTTTGATTATCGCTGATGCAAAACGTGCTGATATAGGTAATACCTCTCTTCAATATGCAGATTATTATTTTAACAAACTTTCAGTGGATGCATTGACGTTGCATCCCTATATGGGTGTTGATTCCCTTCAACCCTTTTTAAATTTTAAAGATAAGTATAGTGTTATTTTAGCATTAACTTCAAATTCCGGAAGCGCTGATTTTGAATTTATAAAAAGTGAATCAGGTTTATTCATGTATGAGCATGTCATTAGCAAATTCGTTTCATTAGAATATTCGGACAATATGATGTTTGTATGTGGTGCTACCCACCCAGCAGAATTCAAGAAGATCAGAACAATTTGTCCAAATCATTTCTTATTAGTGCCTGGTGTAGGGGAGCAAGGGGGTGATTTAAGAGATACCATCCGTTACGGTAAAACAAATAAAGGTGGTTTATTGATTAATGTATCCCGGAAAATATGCTATCCCAATCTGGTCGTAGATTTTAAAACTGAAGTTAAGGCAGCGGCCAGGTATTATCAAACCGAAACGTTTAGGTATTTTAAAGATCAGTGATTTTATATTTTTTAATGAAATTATTTTTAAGTAAATGTTGTTCAATGATCCGATTGGACTCTATGTTTCCAGGGTAAGGTTTAAGATTATCTTTCAAAAACTCTAAATTTGTAAAGGCTTCATTTTTATTTACAAAACCTGTATAACTACAAAACCCGTTCTCAATAATTAGAATGCCATATTCTTCAATTGTCGGGCCATCCAATACCAATATAAATGACTCTTTAAAAAGATGGTTTACTTCTTCGTAAGCCGATTGGAACCGAAGAGAATACTCTTCAATAGATTCTTTTCCAACGCACGCACCAAAACATTGTCCAATTTGAAAGGCATTACAAGGTTTACCATCAGAGTATGCTCCATTCGTTTTGGTACATAATTGATGTGAAAGGATAATGTATTCTAAGTGTTGCTTTGCAGCAAGTTTCGTGGGATAGTGATTGACAATTTCGTCTTCATGATCTAGCCATTCCGCTTCTTTAACACTGAAAATAGGATATTTATGACTGAGAACTCTTGCGGTTAATAAAAAAGCATGTGATTTTTTACGTAAAGCTCGATTGATTTCTGGTTGGATTTCTTTAATCTCCCTAATTTCTTGTAAACAAGCATATAATTCAGTTCCGGTAAGCATAAAATCAATGGCATGAACCCCATAAAACATCTTTTGTGATTTTGGACTCGTATCATTAAAGTGTTGATAGATTCGTTCCTTAATATTTTTGCTCTTGCCAATATAAATAGGGGTGTTTTGTATATTGAGCATCCGATATATTCCAGGAAGTTCTGGTAAATTTTCAAGATCTTGTTGTTGTAAGGTTGAGGGTATTTTGCTTTCTTTTATTAAATGGCTAATTGGATTATAATCAATTTCTAAATTATTACTAATCTTAAGAATTCTTGTAAACACATTTAATGTAGCCAAGGTATCATCCATAGCCCGGTGCCTGTTTTCTACTGGTATTTTGAAATGTTCGATCAAGGATCCAAGACTGTAGGATTTTAATCCCTTAAAATAGCGTCTGCTTAATTGCACCGTGCATAATTTTTTCCTCGAATAACTGTAGCCTAATTGATGAAATTCTTCTTTAATGAAATTGTAATCAAAAAAGACATTATGTGCAACAAAAACACAATCTTCAGTTTTGTTGATGATATCTTTTGCAAGTTCATAAAATTTAGGTGCCTCTTCAACCATTTCATTTGTAATACCTGTAATTCGAGTGATTTCAATAGGGATAGACCGCTCTGGATTAATTAAGCTCTCAAATCGATCAATTATTTCGTTATTCTGATAAACAATGATTGCTATTTCAGTAATTTTGTCACGTTTAGCTATGCCGCCAGTCGTTTCGATATCAATAATTGCAAAGCGTGGACTTGTCAAGGGTTTCCTGTTGTTATTTGCATGTTCCATAATTGGACTTTCAAAGTTATACTCTTTTGAATTTTTTGAAAAACCAAAGGCGAAATTAATTTTACCGGGAGCCTATAATATGAAGAAGTACATTCCGCTTTTGGAAGGCAAGCGAATCGCTCTGGTAGTTAACCAAAGTTCGAAGATTAATCAGATTCATTTGGTTGACACTTTATTGAGATATTCGTTGACCATTCAAAAAATATTTGCTCCAGAACACGGATTCAGAGGAGATTTGGAAGCTGGAGCCTCGGTGGAAAACACTGTAGATCATCAAACAAATCTACCTGTGATTTCATTATATGGTAAAAAAGTGAAACCGAGTCCTCAGGATTTGAGTGATGTAGACCTGGTAGTTTTTGATATTCAAGATGTAGGGGTTCGTTTTTTTACTTATATCAGCACCTTGCATTATGTGATGGAGGCCTGTGCCGAAAATAATGTAAAACTATTAATACTAGACCGACCAAATCCTAATTCCAATTATATTGATGGACCTGTTTTATCGAATGAATGCAAAAGTTTTATTGGGATACACCCAATACCAATAGTTTATGGAATGACTTTAGCCGAACTCGCAAAAATGATTCAGGGAGAAGCATGGATCCATGATTATGCAAAGTTGAAAATGCTTATTGTGCCTTGTCTTAATTATACGCACAAAAGTTATTATGAGTTACCGGATCAAGTTTCTCCAAATCTAAAAAATCAGCGTTCGGTCTTACTCTATCCTTCACTCTGTTTTTTTGAAGGAACTTGTATTAGTTTAGGCAGAGGAACTGAATTTCCATTCCAAACATTTGGTCATCCACTGTTTAAAGGGAAATATCCATTTAGTTTTACGCCCCAAAGTAGAAAGGAAGCCATCCATCCACCATTGCTAAATAACATGTGCTTTGGTCCGGATTTAAGAGATATTAATATTCATTACTTATATAATAAAAAGGAAATTCAATTAAATTTTCTATTAGAGGCCTATCGAAATATGCCTATTAAAGACAGTTTTTTTCTAAAGAGTCTTTTTATTGATAAACTTGCAGGGAATAAAATATTTCGTAAACAAATCCAGTCAGGTCAATCAGAATCTGAAATTAGAAAAAGCTGGGAACCTGATTTAAAAAATTTTAAATCAAAAAGGAAGAAATATCTTATTTATAATGATTAATCCTCTTAGTTAAGTCGTTGGACCATTCCCGCGGCATTAAAAGTATACGTGCCGCATTCTTTTTTTGGAGCTTTCTGGTCAACTTGAAATTTATATTGCTGCATTTTCTTTTGCGCTTCTAAAATAAATTTCATGTCTTTCGTTTTCGATAATTTCTGATTGTATTTAATATAGGTAACCAAACCTTCCCGGTTAATACACATATTGAATACAACAATTTGAGCATTCACTCTGGCTAAATCTTTTAGGTCGGGTCTCCAAATAGGTTTTCTTTTAAGTGGACCTGTTTCATCAAAATCTACGCCAACGCCATCTCCCGATCCTGTTCCGGTACCTGTACCCGTACCTCCGCCGCCGCCAGCACCAGAGCCAGAATTAGCCGGCCCGGCACCAGTTCCTGTTCCGGACCCTGTGCCAGTGCCACCGGTACCCGGATTATCGTCATCACCTGTAGAGGCATTTCCTGTGTTTCCATGAGCACCTCCGCCTCCAGAATTCGTTGGTTTAGTTTCGACGGGAGGTTTAATAACTTCAGGAACAGGTTTGGTACTTGGATTATGGGTTTCCACTTTTGGTGGGTCGACTTTTACAACTTGTGGTTCAGGATCAACGATTATAGGTTTTGGGGCAGGATTCGTTGGAACTGGCGTTGTCTTTTGAGGCTCTGCCTGTGGAATTATTTTTTCCATTTCCTCTAAAGCAGGTTTTGCCTCACTCCCCTTGGAACCGCCCTGCTGTGCTTCTTCAGATTCCGGGCCGGGACTTGATCCGCCTCCAGTAGCAATCGGGGGTTCTTCGATAATGATTTGAGAAGGGAGTAATATTTCAACTCCGATTTCTTGTTCGGGTTCTTTAGAAAAGTCCAAAATCCTTAAAAAGAATATAAACAGCAATAAAGCATGTATAACTGCAGAAATCAAAATCCCAGTCCGTTTATGACCAGCTTCGATTTTATGGGCGTCGTAATAATAAATTTGGCTCATTGATGTCAAATTAGTATGTAAAGGACGTAAAAAACGGCTAAATTAGTACTAATGTTTGGTTAAAATATTATAAAATTATCTATTTGTTAGGACGATATAAAACAAAACGAGTCCAAAAACCACCATACATAGTTTAATGCAAACGGACCATAAAAGGCCTAAATTGTCAATGGGGACTAAAAAACTTAAACTGACTCCTACAAAACTCAGAATCAAGGACAGCATCCCTATTATAAACAATAAAAATCCGATAATGAGTAATAAGTTTTTATTTCTGATTTCCATAGTATTTTTGAGCTCTTGAATTCAGCAATACAAGCTCCATCAAAGATACAGTCAAATGAGTCACGCTATAAAAATTATTGAATGTCCGCGTGATGCAATGCAAGGCTTGCATGAGTTTGTTCCTACAGAATTAAAAATCAATTACCTGCAACTTCTGATAGATACCGGATTTGATGCCTTGGATTTTGGAAGTTTTGTTTCAGCTAAAGCAATTCCTCAAATGCAGGATACTCATCAAGTTATCAAGAGATTAAATGTATCCAACTCCAATACTAAATTACTGGCTATTGTAGCAAATAAAAGGGGAGCGGAGGAAGCTTGTCAATATGAAATCATTCGTTGCCTAGGTTATCCTTTTTCAATATCAGAGACCTTTCAGCTTAGAAATACGAATTCTAAAATTCCAGAATCTTTTGACAACATAAAGGTGATCCTCGATTTATGTAAACGTCATCAAAAAGAATTAATCATTTATTTGTCAATGGCATTCGGAAATCCTTATGGGGATATTTGGAATGCTGAAATTGTTATGCATTGGGTGGATGCTCTTCATCAAATGGGAATTCGAACGGTTGCATTATCTGATACCATTGGTGTGGCTGAACCGGAATCTATTCGATATTTATTTTCGAATTTGGTTCCCAATTATCCTAATATTGAATTTGGCGCTCATTTCCATACCTTGCCAAATTTATGGGAGGAGAAATTAGTTGCAGCGCACCAATCCGGTTGTAATCGATTTGATGGGGCGCTGTTTGGTTATGGTGGCTGTCCTATGGCAAAAGATGAATTAACTGGAAATATGCCAACTGAACATTTAATATATTATTTTAATCGGTTGAAAGCTGTTGAGCATATTCATTTGGATGAATTTCAAAAAGCAATGGAATTAGCTCAATCTATTTTTAACACCTATCATTAATTGTGGGAATGATGTATTTTTTTCCAATTGTATTTATGAGTCCGGAATATGATGCCGCAATTGACTTGAGAACAAGAGTTTTGAGGATCCCATTAAATTTGGAGTTTGAAGTTCAACAGCTTGAATCGGAATTTAATGAAAACCATTTTGGTGTATTTAATGAAGATCATAAGTTATTAGCGTGTTTAAGTTTTAAAAAAGCGGGAACACATTGTTTGCAAATGCGACAGGTTGCAGTTGAACCTGATTTCCAAAACCAGGGGGTTGGTCAGTTTTTGGTAAAACAGGCTGAAAGCTGGGCAATGTCAAATGGTTTTAATGAAATCCAGATGCATGCCAGAGACACTGCGGTTCCTTTTTACGAAAAATTAGACTATCATGTTTTTGGAGATGCTTTTATCGAAGTTAACATCAGACACAGAAATATGAGTAAAAAATTGATTTAATAGGCTGGTGTCTAAAAATCAATCTACTCTTAGGCAGATTTGAATCAGTGATATGGAATGATATTTCCTAAAAATGATTGCTTCCGGATTGTTGAATAGCTATGATGTTCAAATAAGGTTTGAATCGTCATAAATGGATTACTTCGTCGTATGCAGCGGCAGCGGCCTCCATGATGGCTTCAGACATCGTTGGATGGGGGTGAATCGATTTAATAATTTCATGTCCTGTTGTTTCTAATTTTCGGGCGACAACCACTTCAGCAATCATTTCAGTAACATTCATTCCAATCATATGTGCACCCAAAAATTCACCATACTTTTTATCAAAAATCAATTTTACAAAACCTTCCTTTGCCCCTGAGGCGCTTGCTTTACCCGATGCAGAGAAAGGAAATTTACCAACTTTAATTTCATAACCGGCTTCTTTAGCAGTTTGCTCGGTAAATCCAACAGAAGCAATTTCTGGGCTGCAATAGGTACAACCTGGAATATTGTTGTAATCGATTGGTTCAGGTTTGTGGCCCGCTATGGCTTCTACACATAGAATCCCTTCTGCACTAGCAACATGTGCTAATGCTTGACCTGGAGTTACATCTCCTATCGCATAGATGCCGTTTAAATTTGTTTTATAATAAGCATCAACTTTAATCAATCCCTTCTCTAACTGAATCCCTAATTCTTCCAAGCCTAAGTTTTCAATATTGGGGCTGACACCGGCTGCAGATAGAACGATATCGCACTCCAATTGACTAACTTTACCATCTTTTCGGTCTTTCGTAAATACAATTAAACCATCTTTTGTTTTTTCAACTTTTTCGACAAGGGTATTGGCTAAGGTTTGTATGCCAGATTTTTTAAACACCTTTGTAAGTTCTTTTGATATATCTAGATCCTCACGTGGAACCAATCCCTGTTCCATAAATTCAACCACAGTTACAGTAGTTCCAATGGAATTATAGAAATAAGCAAATTCCACTCCAATCGCTCCTGCTCCCACAACCACCATTCGTTTTGGTTGCTTATCTAAAGTCATAGCTTTTCGGTAGTCTATGATATTTTGACCATCAATAGGTAAATTTGGAAGTTCCTTTGCCCGGCCGCCGGTCGCAATAATAATATGATCAGCCGTATAAATTTCTTTCTTTCCAGTTGCATCAATAACTTCCACTTTTTTATCCTTTGAAATTCGGGCCGTTCCCATTATAACCTGAATTTTGTTCTTTTTCATTAAAAACTGGACTCCTTTGCTCATTCCTTCAGCCACATTTCGACTTCTTTTGATGATGGCATTAAAATCAGTTTTAGCCTCTGAAATTTGGATTCCGTAATCTGATGCATGTTTTATATAATCAAACACCTGAGCACTTTTTAGCAAGGCCTTTGTAGGTATGCAGCCCCAGTTAAGGCAGATTCCTCCTAAAGATTCACGCTCGACAATTGCTACCTGCTTTCCTAATTGAGCAGCTCTGATAGCAGCTACGTAACCTCCGGGACCAGATCCGATGATAAGGATATCAAATTTCATATCTTATTCAATTTGTTGCGAAAATATTACTTATTATTTAATTCAACCATAAGCAAATGAACTTATTATTATTGATCTCTTTTTGGGGATTCGTCTGATTAAAATGGGCATCAGGAATCATTTGGATCAAATTAACCACGAGACCTATTTATCTTTGCAAAAAATTGGGCATTCGAATGAACAAAATTGCCGTATTCCCAGGATCATTTGATCCCATTACAAAAGGGCATGAAGATGTAGTATTACGTGCTTTGCCCTTGTTTGATAAAATTGTGATTGCCATTGGTGAAAATTCTCAAAAAAAGAGTTTGTTTACATTAGAGCAAAGATTGGGGTGGATCAAAAATTTATTTGAAGCGGAACCTAAAATTGAAGTAACCAGTTACCATGGTTTGACTGCTTTATTTTGTGATTCAATAAAAGCCAATTATCTGTTAAGGGGCATACGAAACGCTTCTGACTTTGATTATGAAAAAACAATTTCTCAAATCAATCACACCTTAGTCAATCGGATAGAAACAGTTTTCTTTATTGCAAAACCAGAGCTTTCACATGTTAGCAGTACCATTGTGCGGGAATTAATTCTTGGGAAAGCAGATGTGCGTGCGTTTGTACCTAGTGTAGTCAATGTTGTAAATTTTAAAAATTAAATTCATGTCTAATCAAATAATCCATATTCCTCAAGTTAAAAATGAACCTGTTCTGAATTATAGTCCAGGATCCAAAGAGAAAAAAGAACTCAAAAAAGAGTTAGATAGATTGCAAGCTACCACACTGGAGATTGGAATGTATATAGATGGTAAAATCGTAAAAAGTAATTCTGCAAAGGGAATTTTTGCTCCTCATAACAGGTCACTTAAACTAGCCGATTATTACAAGGGAGATGCCCAGCATATTACTCAGGCTATCCATGCGGCCTTAGCTGCAAAATATGATTGGGAAATGATGCCATGGGCTGATCGGGCAGCCATTTTTCTGAAAGCTGCAGATTTAATCGCAGGCAAATACAGAGCCCGCATGAATGCAATGACAATGTTGGGTCAATCCAAGAATATTTTTCAATCTGAAATTGATGCTGTTTGTGAGTTTTGTGATTTTCTCCGGTATAATGTTCGTTTCATGACTGAAATATATGCGCAGCAACCTGAATCGTCACCTAATATTTGGAACCAAATGGAGTACAGGCCGTTGGAAGGATTTGTATTTGCTCTTACTCCTTTTAATTTTACTTCTATTGCTGGAAATTTACCTTGTGCACCTGCATTAATGGGAAATGTTGTTGTTTGGAAACCTGCTGAAACCCAAATTTATTCAGCGTCACTTATTATGGAAATCCTGATGGAGGCTGGCTTGCCAAAGGGAGTAATAAATTTAGTTTATGTCGATGGGACGACGGCAGGCGAAGTCATATTAAGTCATAGAGATTTTGCTGGTATTCACTTCACTGGATCCACCCAGGTTTTTAAAACCATCTGGAATAAGGTTGCTCAGAATTTGGATCGTTATAAGTCCTTTCCAAGATTGGTAGGTGAAACGGGAGGTAAGGATTTTGTACTTGTACATTCCTCTTCCAATCCGGTAGAAGTTGCTGTGGCTTTAATCCGAGGGGCCTTCGAATTTCAAGGTCAAAAATGTAGTGCTGCGTCTCGTGCATATATTCCAAAATCTCTTTGGAATGAAATTAGAGAGGAAATGGACAAATGTCTTTCTAAAATTAAAATGGGAGATCCATACGATTTTACAAATTTTATTAATGCGGTTATAGATGAAAAAGCATTTGATAAAATTAGCTCCTATATTCTCAAAGCAGGCCAGGATCCTGATGCAAAAATAATATTTGGGGGTCAATTTGATAAGTCCAAAGGTTTTTTTATTCAACCGACCGTTATTCTTACGGATAGTCCTAATTACATTACCATGTGTGAGGAATTATTTGGTCCAGTTTTAACAATTTATGTTTATGAAGATGATGCGTTTGATGATGTATTAAATTTAGTTGACTCGACTTCCCCCTATGCTCTAACCGGAGCACTCTTTTGTAATGATAAGTCTATTATTAAAACGGCATCAATAGCATTAAGAAATGCAGCTGGTAATTTTTATATTAATGATAAACCTACAGGTGCTGTTGTTGGTCAACAACCATTTGGTGGGGCAAGAGCTTCAGGCACAAATGACAAAGCCGGATCGCATTTAAATTTATTGCGCTGGGTGTCACCGCGTACCATTAAAGAGAATTTTACTCCACCGGTTCAATTTGAATATCCATTTATGGAAGAAATGTAGCAGCGATCGATCTTTCTAAATACTTTTTACGATAAGGCCTATCAATAAACCAATAAGGGATCCATAAAAATGAGCGTAATGGTCTATTTGATCAGCTGCTTGTTTGGATGCCCACCAGGAATATCCCAGATAAACTACCGCAAACACAATAGCTGGCATTGGAACCATGCCAAAGAGGTATAAAAGGTTAAATGGATAATAGAGAACATAAATCAATAAGATTCCAGAGAGGGCACCAGAAGCCCCTATGCTTGAATAATGTACATTGTTTTTATGATGCAAGAAAGTAGGTATGCAGCTACCAATTAAAATAAAAAAATAAACTGCCAGGTAAATCAATCCACCAGAAATAAATCCAAATTTTTGCTTATAAATTTCTTCTATGGTAACTCCAAACTGATATAATACGAATGAGTTGAGCAAAAGATGAGTCCAATTGGCATGAAAAAATCCATTTGTAAGCCATCTGTAATATTGATTATATCTCTTTTCGGAATAAGGATAGTGACTAAATGATTGTACCAGCCGGGTTTGATTAAAACCAAGGACCGATATAATCAATATAGATAGTAACAACGCATAGGTCATTAATGCGGGAGTTTCATTCATTGTGATAAGGTATTTTATGAATTATTGTAAAGGCTCTGAATAATTGTTCTGCTAAAATAAGTCTGCTCATTTGATGTGTAAATGTCAAATTAGATAACGAGATTAATGCATGCGCCTTTTCCTTTACTTCGTCAGAGAATCCATAAGCACCTCCGATCAAGAAGCAAATTTTCCGATGCATAGGTATTACATCATGTTCTAGCCAATGGGCCAATTTTATCGAACTGAAAGATTTTCCTCTTTCGTCAAGTAAGATAACAAAAAGGCCAGGTCCTAAAAGCGCTTTGTTGATTGCCATTTCTTCGGATTTTCTAATGGCGTGGATCTCTTTTAGTCCCTTAGATTCTTTAAATAGTTTGATTTCTATTTTTGTGTAATGAGCGAGTTTTGCCAGATATGTATTGAGGCCTTTTTGAATGTAATCTTCTGTTGTTTTTCCAATAAACCACAATTCTATTTCCATTTACAGACTGTTAGAGAAAATTAATGATTGAAAGGGTCCAAGCTGTAAATCTGTGTTTTTGTAAAAGGTTAACGGCGATTTATGAAATAGTTCATAGTATTTGGTATAGTCGTTATTTATTTGAAATTGCACCACTTTGTCCGTTAAATTAAATAACATCACAATACACGAATTGCCGGATTTGCGTTCCAGCGCCAGAACATCCTTGGAATTTGAAATTATTGTTGGAAGATTTGTTGGATCCAAATTCCACAATGCAGGATTTTTAGATTTCTCCATAGCCATGCTCCTAAAAAAATCATTATTAAATTTATATTGTCTTGAATAGGGGTGGCTTGAAAAGATACTGATTCGCTCAAATTGAGGTCCTTCCTGGCCATTTAAGACCCATTGAATTCCAGGAAGAAAAAATGTTAGGGTATGAAAATATTTATAAGAGTTATAAAACGCATTCACATCTGAACCATAACGCTCATTAAGGATATTATCTTGAACATAATTTAGCATTGGAATGGACTTGCAACTGTCAATTAAATTCTTTAATTCGTCTTGAGAGCTTCCTTCGGCATCAATCCTTTGGAAACGGGAATACAATCCCGAATTGGAATGATAATGAAAACCAGCTGTAATGTTGTTTCCATGCTCTAATAATGCAAAACCATCTTTTCTGGAAACGGAGCTTAATATTTTCCCTAGGAAATCAGGTGGAAATTGCTCCCCATCAAATAAAACGACACCATCAAACTGGTATTTTTTAAAAAAGGATTTATAAGAGCTTAATATCTTTGAC
>CAYMGR010000015.1:0-21075 GCA_964389985.1 uncultured Saprospiraceae bacterium | reverse complement strand
GAGCAACTAATTCTTTACCTGTACCATTAGGACCTGTAACCAAGACACGCGCTTCTGTAGGAGCTACCAAATCAATGGTCTCTCTGACTTTCATAATTTGCTTTGACTCCCCTACTATTTCCTGAATTTTAATTTTTGAAACCTTTTTCTGCAAGACCTTTTTCTCGGTAATCAAAGAAGATTTATCGATAGCGTTGCGAATGGTAATCAACAAGCGATTCAAATCAGGTGGTTTTGAAATAAAATCAAATGCACCCTTTTTGACTGCTTCTACAGCTGTATCAATTGTTGCGTGGCCGCTAATCATTACAACCGGTGTGTCCGGCACCAGAAGCTGAATTTTATCCAATGCTTCCATACCATCCATTTTAGGCATCTTAATATCTAAGATGATGACATCAAAATCCTTCTGCTTTAATTTAACTAGGCAATCCAAGCCATCTATAGCTTCTTCTACCTCGTATTTTTCAAGCATTAAAATATCCTTTAATGCCCTTCGAATTGCTTGTTCGTCATCAACTATAAGGATTCTCGCCATGTATGAATGCTGTAATTTATCTATTTGTTAAAATACGAAATACAAAATTAATACACTGTCTGATATTTAGTTACAAATTAGTAAAATATTTTATATGTTATTTTATCGCGTCTTTTTTACAGCTTATAAATGGCACACATTAATTTATTAAAATATATATTTAATTGAATGTCATGACATGCTTTAAATTAATTTGCCACATTAAAGCTGCATAGCAAGGTAGGCCATCATACCTGCTCCTGTTTGCAAAGCACTTTCATCAATATTAAAATCGGATCGGTGCACTCCCGGTACAGGTCCAACGCCTAAACGATAAAAGACAGCCGGGATTTTCTGAGAATAATAGGCAAAATCTTCTGAAGTGAGTCGCGCTTGTAATGATTCCACTTTATCTGGGCCCAAATAAGCTGCACCCAATTTTTTTAGTTTGTCTGTACGTTCAATATCATTGATTAAACATGGATATCCCAATTGCAAGTCAAGTTCAAAATCTGCCTGATAGGTCTTACAGACATGTTCCACGATTTCATAAATCCTCTTATGGGCAAATGCCCTCCAGTTTTCGTCTAAAGCACGAAACGTTCCAGATAATTCAACAAAGTCTGGTATGATGTTCGTGGCTTGGCTATTCGTTTGAAATGTGCTGATTCCTAATACGGATGCTTGATTCGTTGGCTTCTCCCGGCTCATAAAGCTTTGAAATGCCAATATGAGCTGTGAGGCAATCACAATGGGATCTATACACAAATGAGGTTGAGCAGCATGCCCACCCTTGCCAATGATTTTAATGTAAATTTCATCACAGGAAGCCATAAAGGATCCCGGACCAATGCCAATTGCACCGACTTCCATTCCCGGTTGCACATGTTGCCCGACAATGACATCTGGTGTTGGATTTTCTAAAACACCTTCCTGAATTAAGATTGACGCGCCTCCTGGTAATTTTTCTTCTGCAGGCTGAAAAATAAATTTTACACTACCCGCCCAGTGGGCTTTATATTTATTTAAAATCATTAAAGCACCTAACAAACACGTCATATGTACATCGTGTCCACATGCGTGCATGACACCTTTTTCAGTAGATTGATAGGAGCACTGATTGGTTTCTTGTATCGGCAAAGCATCCATATCAGCACGTAATGCAATCACTCTTGAAGAGGCTTGTTCTCCTTTTAACACACCTACAATTCCATGTTTGCACCAACCGCTAGTAAACGAGATTCCTTGTTCATTTAAAAATTGCTGAATGCGTTTAGACGTTTGCACTTCTTGAAAAGACAATTCAGGATATTGATGAAATTCCCTTCGAATCGCTACCAACTGCGATTGCAAACTTGCAGCATACCGTCTTACTTCATTAATCAGTTGATCCATAATTTGATTGATCTAGTTTTTGAAAATTCCGAAGACAAATATCTAAATCGGTCCAAATAGAATAATTCCAGGCATACATACTTAATAACTGGGATTCCAATTCTTTTATCAGCATGCGTTCATCATAATGTACGGGATAGAGGATACCCGGCTTAATGATGGGCAGATTATCCATTTGCTGTCCATCACGTTGATAAGAAACCCAGGATTTCTTAGCTAATAAAACACGAAAAAGATTTACCACAAACTGTTTTTTATGGTCATATAAAAAAATGATTAGCCAGGAAAATAAGAATAATAAAATTGAAAAGCCTACATCAAATAATCGCTTTTGTCTCAGGTAAACGGACTGTGATAAATTAAATTCAAGCTCTAAACTAACAATTTCTCCAGGATAATTCTTTGAGGGACTACTAATGATTTCCGAACCAGAGGCTGTTAATATTTTATAACTTAACTGATCCTTCATATGAGACATAATATTCAAAATCTGTTTCCACTCCATTTTCTTTTGACAAAAAATAATTTGTTGGATTTGGTTAATTCGTAAATAATCTTGCCATTGTTCCATCAGCATCGATGAGACCGTTTGGCTTGTTAATAATAAATACGTATTTGTCGTTGCAGCTCCTTTTAATAAAAACTGAACTTTATCCAATTCTTCCTGATCTCCTATCACTAAAATTCGAAGGCCCTTTGTTGTACCAATGATCCAGGACTTCCTCTGCGCACGATTATAGAGTAAGCGACTACTGACTGCATAAAGTATAACCCATAAAAATGAAAGCACCAGCAGCATTCGGGAAGATCTCCAATTTTCAGGAAACAATGCATAGAGTGATAAATTAAAGATAAATCCCCAAATTGCTCCAATCAATAAATCCTTTAAGGAGTATTTCTTTTCATATACACCTTGAAAATAAAAACTTCCAATCCAAATAACTACAAACAAGATGGCATTAATGATAATGGCATGATCGTTAAAATAATTTCTATCCCCATGATAATAAGTCGCCCAATACCTGCGAATCAAGTAAAATCCCAGACTCAAACACGCAGCATCCAACAACATCCATTTGATGGTTGAAAAATAATTCCTGAACAAAGACCAGGCTGCTTGTCCCCATAGAATCAGGGTTAGCATGGCTACCAAAGCCCAACGACTGGATTTATTAAAATGTTTTTTCGCAAACAGGATCATGGCTTTATAAAAAGCAACCACATAATTCAAACTTCCTTTACTGGTGCTTTCTCCTTTATAATGGATGATCGTAGTATCTGCAAAATAATAATTCTTATAAGCCAATTGCTCGATTCGGTATGAAAGATCAATATCTTCTCCATACATAAAAAAATCTTCATCAAATCCATTTAGCTTTTCCCAAACAGTTTTGCGAATCATCATAAAAGCACCCGATAAAACAGGAACTGGGTGCGATTCATTTTCTGACAAATGACCCTGATAATATCCATTTAAAAACGCCGATTTGGGTAAGAGCTTATACAAACCTGACATCTTACAAAATGCAGCCCAAAAATCTGGAAAACCTCTTTTAGATTCCGGCAAAAAGGTTCCGGATCCATCCATCATTTTAACACCAATCGCTCCGGCATCCGGATGGGAAGAAATAAATTGAATACACTTTTCAAAACAGTCTTCGTCAACGACCGTATCCGGATTTAATGCCAAAATAAATTCTCCACTTGCTTGTTTGGCTCCTAAATTATTCGCTTTTGCAAATCCCAAATTAATTTTTGAGGCAATGACCTTGACCAAAGGAAATTGATCTTTCATCATTTGGACCGAATCATCAACACTTGCATTGTCAACCACAATAATTTCAGCATCAATATTCTGAATGGCCTTCTCAACGGAAGCCAGACATTGTTCTAGAAAATGCCGGACATTATAATTGACAATGAGGATTGATAATTTCACAAATTCTTATTCACTAAAGGTATAAGGCGTTCGATTTATTAGAGATCTACTCAAGGTAAGTTCATCCGCATATTCCAATTCTGATCCGAATGATACCCCCCGGGCCAACATACTTATTGATACATTTGATTGATTTAAATGTCTGCTAATGTAATAAGACGTTGTGTCTCCTTCTATACTTGGTCGGATCGCCAAAATGAGTTCTTTTACAGCAAATTCTTCAATTCGCTTAAATAATGATTGAATATTTAAATTTTCTGGGCCCAAACCGTCTATTGGTGAAATCAATCCACCTAAAACGTGGTAAACCCCTTTGAATTGTTTTAAATCTTCAATTGCAAATAAATCACGAATGGATTCAACAACACAAATAGTCTGTTGATTACGTGCAGGATCCTGGCAAATACTGCATAAATCTGTATCCGAATAGGCATAACATTGCTTACAATGAACTAAATTCTCTGCTATATTTTGAATGGCCACATGGAGGTCAGACACTTTCTTTTTATCCTGCCCGGCCAGATGCAATACCATACGGAGAGCTGATTTTTTACCGATTCCCGGTAATGTGCTAAATGCTGAAACAGCATCATCCACAATTTTTGATATTGAATTCATGCCTAAAATTATCGAAATTATACAACTGTAAACGATTGATTCTGAATATGGTTTTTTAGAATAACGGTTGTTTAGCCTACAAAACAACTGAATAGTTTAATTTTACGCAAAAATAAGAAAGATGGCAATTGCAATCAAAATGCCCAGACTCTCTGATACGATGTTGGAAGGCGTCATAAAGGTTTGGAACAAAAAAGTTGGAGACTCAGTGAAACCTGGAGATATCTTGGCTGAAGTTGAAACAGATAAAGCTACAATGGATCTGGAGGCCTATCAGGATGGTGTCTTGTTATATATTGCCGTTAAAGAAGGAGCAGTGCCCGTTGATGGACTAATTGCTATCATTGGACAAAAAGGTGAAGATTTTACCAATCTGATCAATCCTTCTAAACAGGAAGCTCCCGCAGCTCCTGCTCCATCCGGGTCGGAAGTGCAAATCAATCAAGAACCATCCATTCCATCACAAGATCTTTCATCTGGATTTCCAGAAACCCGGATTAAGGCTTCTCCCCTTGCCAAGTCATTGGCTAAAGAAAAAGGCCTTAGTCTCCAAAATCTAAGTGGTTCTGGTGAACAAGGAAGAATCGTTAAACGGGATGTAGAACAACTCATGAGTCAACCAAATCATTCAATCCCATATATTCCTAAAACGGAAACCTCTTTTCCTATTAAGGGAGATTTTGAGCAGCCTAACAGTCAAATGCGAAAGACTATTGCCAGAAGGCTTGCTGAAAGTAAATTTTCAGCCCCTCATTTTTATCTGACCATGGAAATTGATATGGATAATTGTGTGGTCGCACGAAACCAGCTCAATACGCTCTCAAACGAAAAGATATCTTTTAATGACATCATTGTAAAAGCTTGCGCCATTGCATTACGCCAACATCCTGCAGTAAATGTTTCCTGGACGAATGAGAAAATGATATTTCATGGCGATATTCATATTGGTGTAGCAGTAGCTATCGATGACGGCCTTGTAGTGCCTGTTATTCGAAATACAGATCAGAAAAATTTAACCGAAATCCGCTTAGAAATTCAAGATAAGGCTACCCGCGCTAAAGAACGCAAATTAAATCTGGACGAGATGCAAGGCAACACTTTTACGATTTCTAATTTAGGAATGTACGAAATTGAAAATTTTACCGCTATTATCAATCCTCCAGATGCTTGTATTCTTGCAGTTGGATCCATCTTGAAAAAACCTGCAGTAAAGGCTGACACCTTAGTCATATCCAATCGAATGCAACTTACTTTATCTTGCGACCATCGTGCCGTAGATGGTGCAACCGGTGCTAAATTTTTACAAACCTTAAAAGGTATTTTAGAAAACCCAATAGCCATGTTACTCTGATAACAGGTCTATTTAGATTCAACTTTACGAGCTTAATTATTTTTTATTCATCCCTTCTGTAGATTCCGGAACAACTTTAGGTTTCCATGATTTATGGCAGGTTCCGGCTTTAGGACCTTCTGGCTTTTCCATTTCAACATCATCCGCCTGGCTTACTCTAAATTCTACCCTTCTATTGACATTGAAATTCTTGTTGTGACCTCCTAATGGATTTTCTTCACCTCCATACATCAATTTAAAGCGAGATCTTGGAATATTAAATGTGTTGACCAAATATTCTACCGCCTCATTCGCCCGGTTGTACGACAAAACCTTATTATAAGCATTTGAATGCCGGATGTCCGCATGCCCAATTACTGAAACTTTTAAGCCAGGATGCGTTTGCATGACCTGAGCAACACTGGCAAGTTGCGGAACAAACTTTAAGTCAATACAATATTCATCCAATTTAAAATGGATCATTGGTAAAAACCATTCAATATTACTCAACAAACCTTTTCCTCCTGTACTATCAAATGCGCCTGGAGGAACACCCAGTCGATTATCAATGATTCGTTTAATTTCATCTTCAGACATACCCGGTTGAACTACTGGAACCTGGGCAACACCCGAATCATTTACTTTAAACCCTGGTGGAGAAAATGGTTCCGCATCTTTATGATCCGGGATTCCGTCCTGATCACTATCTAAAGTAACACCCTTTGGGTTTACAGCTGCTCCGGCAGGCGTTTCGTTTTCTTGATCCAGTAAATCAATGACACCATCCTGATCCGTGTCTTTGGGATCAAATATCGGTCTTCGTTTAAGATCAGCAATATCAGAAAAAGCAGCGTCTAATGGATTTAACCAATATAGCGGTTCTTTGCGTTTTTTAAACTTACCCAAATTGATATTTAATCTTAAATTGGTATAATGCTGATAATCATTTTGAGTTGTTTGATCTACATCACTTCTGTAAATAATCCCATCGAGATAATCATTATCAGAAAAATGTACCTGATGCTCTAAGGCAATATTGATCCGTCTATTTATTTTACGAGATACACCGGCACCGCCAATAAAAATAGCATGAATATTTGTTTTGTCATTTAATCTGAAGATTCCCTTTTTCTTGAATGCGGGCGTTTCATAATCTCCATCATAAATGTCCTTCAATTTATTCTTAATATCGATCCGTCCCTGACGAGTATTAAATCCTGCATCAGAGTATTCGGAAAGTTGTATAAGATTGGTGTAAACATTCCCATTCTCATCCCTTAAATCCAGTTTAGTATTATTGTGATCCACTCCTGCTCCCAGGATTAAATAGGTATTCCATTTATTTCTATCCTTGTGAAATAAGATGTTGCCAATATTTAAAATACCTTCTACAACACCATAATAATATTGCGTTTTATAAGCCGGAAACCAGGCATTCTGCGATCCATACCCTTGAAAAACGGAACTCTCCACCTCAAGTGCTTTGGTATACGGCTGCGGCTCTAAACCAAATGCCGTACCATAAAAGAAATCAACCCGAAAGGAAAATGTATAATTTATTGCCCGTCTTAAATGCAAAGAAAGTCCATAACCAGGTAATCTGGGATCGACATCCCCATGAATCAGATAATGACCAAATCCTAAGCCGAGTTCCCACATATGTTTGGGTTTAGGCGGATATTTTGCTTTTCCTGATTTCCAATCCGCTTCATTTCCGTTTCCTAATACAATTTTAGATTTACTGATGGTTTTTAGTCCATCATTAGAAATTGCAGAATCAGAATGAGTGATCAGGCTTTGGTCCTGTTTTACGGGCATTGTATCATTTATCTGGCCGAACGAAAAATTCGCCCATAAAATGAGGAGTAAAACAGGGTAGAATTTTGTAGCCATTTAGCTCGATTTAATTAAAAAATTCATCAAAAGATAAAACCCCAAACAAAGCTATGCAAAAATTCAGCCATTTTTGTTCATTCCTATATAAATATTATATGAAATACATTAAATATTGAATATCAATTACTTAAATTAGTTTTTGGCATAATATTTTAAGGCGGTTTCAGTCAGTCTCAAGGCTTGATTTGAGCCATTATATAAATTATTTAGAGCTTCTTCCATGGTCTTCGCAATATCTTCAAAAATCGCTTTTTCTGAAAGATCCGGATTTCTTTGCATGAGATATGCAAATAATCGGGCCACCCCACAGTTTGCAATAAAGTCAGGGATTAAAGCTATTTCACCATCAATTTTGCGTGTTAACTCACCAAAAAGCAAACCTTCTTCATTAAACGGGACATTCGCTCCACAGGCTATTAGTTCAAGTCCATTTGCTTTCATAATTTCATAACTCTGACTTGAAACAAGTTTGGATGAAGCAGCAGGAATGAAAATTTCAAATTTTAGTGTATTTAGCTGTTCTTCCTATTGGCTTGATTGAATTTTATGGTCAGATACGATGGTATGATTTATTTTATTATTCATAAATCCCTGGACACTTTCTAAGGAATATCCTTGCTGATTCATAATAAACCCTTCTTTGTCCTGGATAAAAACAAGTTGGGCTCCGGCATTAGCCAAATACCAGCCAGCTGCCGCACCAACATTACCCCAGCCTTGAATAGCAACCCGTTTTCCGACAAGCGTTTCTTTTTTAAAAATTCGATAAAATGAAACGATAGACTGAAACACTCCATAACCTGTAATTAAATCGATAGTCGAATACATTGCTTTTGAAGGCATAGGATTGTATTCTGGCGAACTCACTAAGAGCTCACAACCTTGTTGTAAACGACTTAGTACCTCTTCCTTTATGTCATTTGGATAATGAAAATGACCTTCCAAAACACCAAACTGCGGGTGATTGATTCCCAATTCTTTTAGAAAAGGTCTCACCTCTTTCCGTTCATCGATATTCAGATCGCCGGCCGTCCCATAATAATTCAATAACAAAGGCCGGATTGCCCGAAACCACCTTTTCAATACCTGGTCTTTCCTGGGATCCTGTGGGTCAAAATCGATCCCCGATTTAGCTCCTCCAATGGCCGGACCACAAACCTTAAATTTAATTTCCATGGTTTTGGCTAAATCTTCCACTTCTGCCAGGTTGCAACCTTTGCGCATACGGGTCCCTCCACCGGCAGCGCCACCTGTTAAACTATTAATGACCAACCATCCTCTGGCTTCAGATTCCAAATCATTCCATTCAAAAACCAGTTCTGGCTTTTTATTCAGGTAATTTTCTAATTCTTTTAACATCAATACTGAGAATTAATTATACATATTAAATTAAAATATAATATGTATTTTTGTGAAGAAAAAAATAAATTCTATATGCCTCTTCAAGATACTCCCCCGTTTAATCGGAATACAGAAGAATACTTTCCGCAAAGTTTAGGATATATTCTGGCTAATCAAAATGTAAATGATCAGATATCAAATAATTCTAAATTTCTTATATTTTTTTGCAATCCGGTTTTGGCTTATTTCTTCAAAAAATCATTTTACCCGCTTAATGCGGATCATTTTAATGCCTCCCAAATTGGACATGGAGGTGATTTAAGTATTTATTCCGATAAAGAAAAAGCTTCCTTTTTGATTCATTTGAGTAGAACAAGTCATAAAACACTGCTGGTAATTGGTGCACAAGCTGAACTCTTGAATGAAATTCAATTTATACAAGATACATTTAATGAGCCTTATAGCATCAGTTGCATTAGTGATCAATCTAATTTAGTGGATCGATTGGATTCCGAAAGTATATTTTTGAAAGAAATAAATTTACTAGGCTTTCAAAGACAACATATTCAATACCCAAACGAACATGTAAATTATTTTCGGACCGGGGAATTCAGAACGAGTGCGTCTTCTTTTGACCCACCTTTGAGACGATCTGATTTTATTTTCTTTGACTTAAATGCAATTCGGGCCAGTGAAAGTCCTGGAAATTTTGAAAAAAACCCAAGTGGATTGTTTTCAGAAGAAGCTTCTACGATTTCCAGAATGGCGGGCATGAGCGAGCGTGCTAAAATCTATTTTATTTCTGCCTGGAATGAAGAGAATGATTTGGAAGGTATTACTGCCAAATTAGTAGCACAAATGGCCTGGTATTATTGGGAAGGTTGTCATTTGAAACAATTAGATCAAAATGTTAACCGCTCCATGCTTACTCAATATTCGGTTGAATTAAAAAATCTGGATTATATCATCAAATTTTATAAATCTGAAAATACTGGAAAGTGGTGGTTTGAAGAACCTTTGCTGGATAATGAAATATCCAATCAATTAATTCCTTGCACGTATGAAGAATATTTAGCAACTGCAAAAGATCAAATCCCTTCCAGAATCCTCGAAATGATCAATGCCTGATTGTTATTCGTTTAATAATCTTTCTAATCCTGCAGCCCGAGAGCCTTTAATAAGAATTCCTGTATGGGTAGGCCAATTTTCTTGCAGCCAGGTTTTACAGCTTTCAATCGTTTCAAAATAGTAGCAGTTCTCCTGCATGTTTACTTTAGAATAGAGCGATCCAATAAAAATACATTTTTGGAAATGCAATTTGGAAACGGATTCTAAAATTTCGAGATGCGCTTTTTCTGCATAGGATCCGAGCTCTGCCATTTCACCTAAAACACTCCATTTGTTTTGAAATTCCATCTGGTCAAATGCTTCAAGTGCCTTACTCATCGAACTCGGATTGGCATTATAAGCATCCAAAATAATTGTATTGGAATCTTTTTTAATAATTTGAGACCGCATATTGGATGGAACATATGCAGCAACACCCCTTTGAATTGCATCAACTGAAATTCCATAATATCTTGCAAGACTGATTGCGGCGACAATATTTTGAAAATTATAGCTACCAAATAATTGAGACCAAACCGGGAATCGCGTTAGATGGTCGATAAATTCCATTTTAATTTCCGGAAAGGATTGGATCAAATGAGCAAGGTACCTGCCTTCAAATTCTTCTGGACCAAATGAAACACAATCCCCTTCCTGACGGTAATATTGAAGCAGGATTTCTGAAAACAAATTACAAAATCGGATTCCTTGATGTGCTTTTAAATAATCAAACAATTCAAGTTTAGTTTTCCGCACTCCCTCTAGATCTCCAAATCCTTCTAAATGAGCCATTCCAATATTCGTTATCAAACCGGCATCCGGATCCGCAATATCACACAAGGATTTAATATCTCCCGGTTGATTGGCTCCCATTTCTAAAATTAAGATCCGGGTATCTTTTTTTAACTTCAACAGAGTGAGTGGTACGCCGATATGATTATTCAAATTTCCTTCCGTCGCAATGGCATTCCATTCTTGTTTAAAAATTGAATGAGCTAATTCTTTGGTGGTCGTTTTCCCATTGGTTCCCGTGATCGCTATAATTTTTGCTTGTGAATTTTTACGGTGCAAATTGGCCATACCTTGCAATTCCAATAAGGTGTTTTCGACTACAATCAGTCGGGGATCATCACCTACTTTTTGATCTACAACAGCAAACGATGCACCCTTGCTAAGGGCTTCCATTGCAAATAAATTTCCATTAAAATGCGGCCCGTTCAATGCCAGATAAATCCCTCCGGGTATAGGCTTTCGGGTATCTGTAAAGATCTTTTGGTCTGCTTCTAAAAAGCGTCTATATGATTCGGTAAATTGCATATAAAAAAAAACTCACAACAAAGATTGCTGTGAGTTTTTAAAAAAGATATGTTTTTATTGATTATTTATAATCTCTTTTGACTTTAGGCCCTTTGCGTTTAAACTCCAATCCTCCAGCATCTTCATTTCCTTCAGGACCTCCTGTGCGTGTCATGGCGCAACGGAATCCAATCGTTCTGTCAGATTTATCTTCATCTTTAAAACGACGTGCACCTGGAGAGCACCAGAATAAACGATCCGCCCAAGATCCTCCTTTGTAAACTCTTGACTTATTATTGATTAGTGAAGACTTACCATATTGGTATTTAATGACTTCGTCATCATCATCACGGTAGGTTTTGACATCTCCTTTATTATAGTTTTCACGGAATTCTACGGCTGAATCTGAAACCATCTGAAATCTCAACATACCCAAGCTATCCTTTTCAGAAGGATTGCCTGATTCATCAAAAACCAATTCTTTAAATTCATTTCCACGAAATGGATTCAAGTCATGATTTTCAACGTCTCTCAGGGTGGTAGAAGTCAAAGGTCTGAATAAGTCTTCAACCCATTCATTCACGTTTCCAGCCATATTATAAAGACCAAAATCATTTGGATAGTAAGTCTTAACGGGAGCAGAAATATGAGCGTGGTCATTTAATTTACCGGCCATACCCATATAGTCACCCTGACTCCGCTTGAAGTTGGCTAATATGTTACCCATGTATTTATCTCTTCTCTTATAGCGAGCTGTATTTCCGTCCCAAGGAAAATTTCTACGATCAGTAATTAATTCATCTTTGTTTTCAGATTGCTTGCCTTTTAAAGCTAATGCTGCATATTCCCATTCTGCTTCAGTAGGTAGTCTGTAAACAGGCAATAAGATACCATCATCAAATTTTACTGGGCGTTCCCCTCCTGTTTGGATATCTTCCAGGTTTTTACGCACATTTCCTTGATACTGGCCAGCCAAATAAGCTCCTGTATTAAAATTATCGGAGTCAACCTGATCCGGATTTGGATTTAAGATGCCTTTCTCGATCAGAATAAACTCGTTAACCCGATCTGAACGCCATTTACAAAAATCGTTTGCCTGGAGCCAGTTTACACCCACCACAGGATAATTGTCATAAGATGGATATCTGAAATAGGTTTCTACAAATGGCTCGTTATAAGCTAACTCTTCTCTCCAAACAAGGGTGTCGGGTAAAGCTTTTTTATAAACTTCCGGGTAGGACTTGTAAACCCGGTTAAGCCAATAAATATATTCTCGGTAATTAATGTTGCTTACTTCCGTTTCATCCATATAAAAAGACGAAACAGTCACCCTTCGGGGAATGTTATTCCATTCATAAGTAACATCTTCTTCGGTAAGACCCATCAAAAAGGTACCCCCTTCGATGAGAACCAGATTAGGACCAGTAGCCTGGCCTCTGTAATCTACTTTCTCGAATCCGCCCCACTCCTTGTCATTGTATTTCCAACCAGTGGCCGAAGATTCGTTGTCTCTGCTTTTACTACAGGCTCCCATTATCAATGCAAAACCTAGTAAAAAGACGATTTTTGAATAATTGTCTTTCATCCTACTACTTTCTTTTTTAGGGGAACAAAGTTATATAATAATTTATTGTATTGGCAAACAATTTTTTTCTACCGGAAAGCTTCAAAACAATCATTAATATTTGGCTTTTCCTTTCGGATCTCTCCCAAGAAGATTCCGAGACTCAATTCATGGCTCCCTCCCTGAGCGATTCCTAGCTGAGACAAGGTATAATCAAAGCTATACCCCATCTTCCAGGCGCCCTTCTTAAAGCCTAATACTCCAATCAATGCATCTGAATTATTTCTAGCCTGCCGGTACCAAAGTCCGGCAAATACCGTGCTAAACTGATACTGGGCTCCCAAATTAAATTGAAAAAATGAAGATTGCCTGACTAATAGAAAGGCTGGTGATAAGATCGAGACCGTCCGATTTGACCTGGCCAGGTCGATTTGCATCCCCCCATGCACCAACCATCGTACAGGAATTCCATTGTAACTGGAGCTATTGACCTTTATAATATCATTTTGAGGCGTATTGATGTGCTTGGCTGAAAAACCTAGGTTAAAATACTGATTGTAATACAATAAGCCGGTTCCAATGTCCAAATAACTTACTTTCGTTTTATCAGGCCTGAATTCCTCTGTAGGATAAGGCGTCCCACCTGGAGAAATAGGTCCTAAAATAGGGTCCAGCTGATCACCAAATATGAATCGGTCCCAATCATAATTCGTTTGTACAAATCCCAACTCAATGGCTCCCCGGATATAATTGGTCCGGTTTATCCGTGCCTGATACCCATATAATCCTGCAAATTTTATGGTCTTAAGCAGTCCGCCGCCGGCATCATCAGCAAACAATTGAATTCCAAAACCACTATTTATCTTTTTAAAATATTGATCATAACTGAGTCCATAGCTTACATAACCAGCAAATGACTGATCAATCAAAGGCCATTGATTCCGGTAAATCATTTCGAATCGGGGCGCAAAACTGAGTCCAGCAAAACCCGGATTCATATGCAAGGATTGGGCGTAATATTGACTAAAAATAGGGTCCTGGGCGCTAACTTTATTTGTCAATATTAGGATTCCCAGACAACTGAATGAGATTAGAAATCGTTTTAATCTAAATGTCATTGGCAATAATATGATCTTTAAGGCGTTTTGCATACATTTGAACAGACTTAATCCTTTCTCAGTAAAAATGAAGCTCAAAATTATTTTGTTTTTTCTTTTCAGCTCGTTTTTTCTTTTAGCTCAGCAACCCATCCAACTAAAAGAAAAAATAGAGTGGCAACTCCAAACTATACGTAATTCATCCGGTCAAAGTATTCAAACCTATAAATTTGAAGGAAGCCAGTTTACATCTTCTCTGCCCGGTATCGCCTTGTATAAGAAAGAATTTGAAGTTCCAGGTAATGGAACGGTAAACCTACAGCTTATACCTCGTTCTACAGAAAGAGTCCAAATCCCCAACATTGGTGCTGTTTCTGAAAACCTCAAATCTGATTTTCAAACCCATGCAGCCGTTTATCAATCCAGAAATAAATTTTATGCAACCGTCGAATTGATAGCTCTTAGAATCGATTCAAAGGGCTCTCCGGAAATCGGAAATCAATCCGTTCCTATCGAACTGCTTAAGGAATTTGATATCAGTCTGGAATTTATTCCAGCTGGTTTACCCACTAAGCCCCTCCCCAATTTTGCAAACCAATCTGTCCTCCAAAGCGGTGTCTGGCATAAAATTGCAATAAAACAACGAGGCGTTTACAAAATCGACAAATCGTTTTTAGAGAAAAATCTAAAACTGGATGTATCCGGAATAGATCCCAGAAACATCCGCTTATTTGGGAATGGTGGCACACCCCTTCCCGAATCCACGGATTCAACGTTTGAAGATGACCTGAAAGAAAATGCCATTTTTGTCAAAGGAGAAACGGATGGTCGTTTTGATGAATCGGATTATATTTTGTTTTATGCAAATGGCCCGGATCTATTTCAATACGATCCTGTATTATCAGATTACAGTTACACTAAAAATCCCTACACAGATGCTTCCTATTATTTTATAAAAATTGATCAAACTCGTGGTAAGCGAGTTTCAACTTTAACTGGGCCGGCAAATCCTGATTATCAAAGTAATTCCAGTTTTGATTTTAAACACATTGAAACTGATTTGGTCAATTTATTGGATTTGGATGCAGGAAGTGAAGGATCCGGCAAAAATTGGTATGGCGAAGAATTAAGCAACACGCGTTTTTTCGATTATGGAAATAGTTTTATTTTTGACCATATCGATGTATCAAAAACCGGACTTTTCAGTTTTGCATTTGCAGGAAGAGCACCAATAATCCATACAGTGTCTGCTCAAGTTGAAAATCAACGAGTCGATGTGAGCATTCCATATGTTATTTATAGTAGCATCAATCGCTTTGCAAATATTGCACGCAAATCTTCCAGTTTTCAACCCGTTAGTGATTTAGTGAAAGCTCAAATATCATTTCCACAAGCAGGTGGCAGTGTATCAGAAGGATGGATAGATTTTATGCAAATTTCCGTTTGGAAAAAATTAATCTGGTCTAACAAGCCTATTTATATCATGGATCCAACTAGTGCTTTGCACGATGTGACTTCGTTTACGGTCAGCAATACGACCAGCTCTAAACTTGTTTGGGATATTAGTAATCCATTGGAAATTACCGAAATCAATTCAAGTGTATCCAACGGTCAATTGCAATTTAACGCTTCAACCAGAAATGCATATAAGTCATTCCTGGTTCTGGATGAATCATTCATCTACGAAGCACCGCAATATATTGGCAGCGTAGGGAATCAAAATTTACATGGACTAAAAGATCCGGAAATGATTATCATCTATCACTCGGATTTTAAATCTGAAGCAGAGCGTCTCCAGAATCATCGTAGTAAATATTCAAATTTAAATGTTCAGTCTCTTGAAATAAATCAAATTTACAATGAATTTTCAAGTGGCTCTCAGGATCCAACTGCCATTCGTAATTTTATGCGCATGTTGTATATAAGGAATCCAAAATTTAAATACCTCGCTATATTTGGAGACGGATCTTATGATTTCAGACATTTAAATAAGCGAGACGAAAATCAAAATTTTGTTCCAACCTATGAAACTGAAGAAAGTTTAGATCCTATTACATCATTTCCTACAGATGATTATTTTGGCTTATTGGATCCGGCAGAAGGTTTGAATCTAAGTGGTAAATTGGATTTAAATATCGGTCGAATAGTTGCTCGAACTCCGGATGAAGCTAAAAATCTGGTGGATAAAATCATCCGGTATGATACCGATCCAAAAATGATGGAAGAATGGAAATTGCATTTGGTATTTTCAAGTGACGATGAAGATTCAAATGTGCATTTTAATCAATCAGAACGCATTTCTGAATCCATTCATTCGGCCTATCCTTTATTTAATGAAGAGAAAATTCACCTGGATGCCTATGAGCAAATTACCACTCCGGGTGGAGAACGCTATCCGGAAGTCAACAAAGCATTTGCAAACGCATTTTTTCAAGGAGCACTGGTTGTAAATTATATGGGCCACGGCGGCTATAGTGGATTAGCTCAGGAACGGATTTTACAAAATACGGACATCAAATCACTTGAAAATTATTATAAACTTCCATTAGTCATTGTTGCATCGTGTACTTTTAACGGGTTTGATGATCCTACCAAAACAAATGCAGGAGAAGAAGGACTGCATAATCCAAAAGGAGGTTTTCTGGCTTTATTTTCTACCGTACGAGCAGTCTATAGCGATGATAATTTTGATCTAACCAGTTCGGTTTACAATTATATTTTTCAATTTGAAAATGGATTGCCATTGCCTTTAGGTGAAATTATGCGTCGTGCTAAAAATGATAATTCAGCTGGATTTATTCGCACGAATTCCAGAAAGTTTTTATTGTTTGGAGATCCTGCACAACGATTAGCTATCCCCTTGTACAAGAACGAAGTACTGACTATCAATGATAAAGCCTTGAGTGCTACTCCGGATACGTTTAGAGCCTTGGAAACCATTCAGGTAAAAGGTCAGGTTGTGGATCGCTCTAATGGATTGCAATCTGATTTTAATGGCAAACTTTACATTACGGTTTATGATAAAGAAATCAGTTTAAGAACTAAAGCAAATGATCCTAGTTCGTATGTTGCAAACTATAATTTACAAAAAAATATTATTTACAAAGGATTAGTAGAGGTCCAATCTGGTCTTTGGAATTTTAGTTTTATTATCCCAAAAGATATCAATTATGCCTTTGGCGCAGGAAAGATCAGCTTATATGCTACAGATGAGAAATCCAGGGATGCCGCTGGCTATGAAGATCGACTGATCATCGGAGGTGTATCAAATGATTCTATACGGGATGATCAACCACCTGTGGTAAACGTATTTTTAAATGATGATCAATTTGTCAATGGCGGAATTTGTAATCCAAACCCCATTTTATTTTCCAAAATCAGTGATGATTTTGGAATCAACATCAGTGGAAATAGCATTGGACATGATTTGATTGCTGTCATTGACCAAAATACACAGTCCCCGATTATCCTCAATCAGGTTTATAAATCCAAGCTCAACAATCCCAAGGAAGGTGAATTAAATTATCCATTAAAAAATCTTAGTCCTGGTAAACATACGGTCACAATCACGGCATGGGATATATCCAACAATCCGGGAACGGGTAGTTTGGAATTTAATGTTGTGGATTCAGATCAATCGATTTTGGACCAGGTTTATAATTACCCAAACCCATTTTCAAATTCAACAGAATTTCAGTTTGAGACCAATATTCTGGCTTCAGAATTAGAAGTTGTAATCCAATTACAATCCATTTCAGGTCATGTAGTGAAAACCATTCGCAAAACGATCTTTAATAATGGATACAGGATAAGTGGCATTCAATGGGATGGTAAAGATGATTTCGGAAGCGAACTTGCCAATGGGGTTTACCTATACAGAATTTCCATAAATGCCAAAACCGGATCAGAAATCATCCATAAGCGCTCTTCTTATCAAAAATTGGTTCTTATTAAATAATAAAATGAGCTTTTTTTCGATATATAAGGGTTAATGACCGAGCATCATATTAAAAAAAGAATTATATCTAATTGTATGCTAAATTTGCAATTTAATTTAAATATCCCTGTTTTATGCGTTTTTTAATTAGTTTTTGTCTGATTGTTTTAGGTTTCAACCTGTCTGCTCAAACCTGGAATCCTGCAAAGGGTTGCATTGTAGATGCAAGCGGAGAATGCCTTCAAAATACAATTTTAACCGCCTTGCCATTTTTAAGAATTAACCCTGATACCAGATCAGGTGGATTGGGTGATGCAGGCGTGGCACTTACAACAGACCCCAATGCGATGCACCACAATGCAGCCCGTTTGGCCTGGTCTGAAAAAAACATGGGAATTTCTGCTACCTATTCGCCATGGTTGCGAAATCTTGGAATTGATGATATTTATCTGCTCTACTTATCAGGATATTATAAAATTGACAAGTTTCAAACTGCAGGATTAGCGGTACGATATTTTAGTTTGGGTAAAATTGATTTCAGGGATGAAAACGGAAATGATATCGGTACCGGTCAACCTAACGAATTTGAAATAGCAGCAGCCTATAGTCGAAAATTATCAGATGTTTTCTCAGCTAGTTTAACCGCCAAATTTGCTTATTCTAATCTCGCAACCGGGAAAACTGTAGGTGCCTATGATATTACCTCTGCTAAAACTTTTGGCGCTGATTTAGGCTTTCTGTATCGGAATAAACTTGGACAAAGTGGTCGACGCAATTATCTTAATGTAGGTTTAGCGATTACCAATATAGGATCAAAAGTTACTTATATCAAAGGGTTGGTTAAGGACTTTATTCCAACTAATATGGCCTTGGGTGCTGCTTACGAAATGAATTTTGATGATTACAATTCATTGACCACCACTCTGGAAATTAATAAATTATTAATACCTACTCCTCGGAAG
The DNA here is from genome assembly GCA_964389985.1 of uncultured Saprospiraceae bacterium. Lineage (GTDB taxonomy): Bacteria > Bacteroidota > Bacteroidia > Chitinophagales > Saprospiraceae > Vicinibacter. The sequence goes on along the minus strand of CAYMGR010000015.1, from coordinate 2,076 downwards.
CCAAACGACTCCTTGTATGATGTTGACAATAATAAAATTGCCGATTATCGTGAAAAGAGTTTGTTTGAAGGAATTTTCGGCTCCTTTGGAGATGCTCCAGGAGGATTTACTGAAGAACTTCAGGAATTGATGTATTCTATTGGCCTTGAGTATTGGTATGACAAACAATTTGCTGTACGGATGGGCTATTTTCACGAACACGCTTTAAAGGGAAATCGGAAATATCTGACTTTGGGATGTGGGGTCAAATACAATGTGTTTGGATTAAATCTCTCCTATCTGGTCCCGACTACAAATAACCGGAGTCCTTTAGCAAATACGATTCGCTTTTCGATCAGTTACGATTTTGATGGAGCAGGATCGAGTCCTAAAGGCGAATAGATCATCCAGTTAAAAAACAAAACTGGAGTTATTTTTTGCAAAACAACTCCAGTTTAAAAGCCAAATAAGCCGGATTCTGTAAATTATGATTGCTCATAATCGCTTATCATTTATCTAAGCTGCCTACCCCTCCGCCTGCTTGCGCACCCACGGGTCTTGGTATTCTTTCGAACAACGGATATACATGGCATTTCAATTCACAAGGTTTATCCCTATCTACTGTTACCAGTATATAGCGTGCGCTCTTACCACACGTTTTCACCCTTATCCCGCCTAGACGGGACGGTAATTTTCTGTGACACGTTCTCTTCAGGATTTTCATCCTGAGCCATCTATTAAATGGTGTGATGACCCGACATTGTCCGGACTTTCCTCTACATCTTTCAATGCAGCGATAAGCTTTGGCGCTGTAAATTTAAACAAACTGGCGTCAATGGCTCGTTTTCAATACATTATAATAAATTTTAATGTATAAATTCCTACTTTTACGGGAATTTAACAATGGTAAACCTTTCCATAAATAAGAATTGGTATCTCGTTTGGATCGTGGCTTTACTCCTGTTGACCTTAGCTAAGGTTTATGAATGGGTATTTCCTTCGTTTCAACACGATTATCAGCATTTTCTAAAAAACAAAATAGAAAATGAAATTCGCAGTATTTTGGATCAGGATCAAAAATACCTCCATCGCGTTCAGGGAATTCTGGAAAACAATCCAAATAAAAACGCCCCCGATCATTCAGAATTATTTAAAGCAGTCCAAACTAGTGGAATCAATCAACTTATTTGCATCAATCAGTCCGTTCGTTTTTGGCAGGGTAAAGACGTATTTTATGAGCCGGATTGGTGTTTAAAAAACCAAGCCGAACCAGCCTCCATACAAAATCACAATGGCAACTATTATCTGATTCTCGAAACCAATTTTTTAAAAGATTCTCAGCAAATAGTATGTATCCGTCAATACCAAATTTATTCAACCCTAAATATTCAACAAAATTTTAGCCTTTCTAAAAACAGAAAATCAACCAAGGATCTAGGAATCTATTTTTCTCCCAATCTAAAACAGCCATCGTTTTATTTTCAAATTGAAGCCCCCTACTTATCCCCTTATTTTGGAAATATATTAATCCTGTTTTATTTACTGGTTCTTGCCCTATTCTATTTACCCTTTCATCGCATTGCCCGTGATTTTTATAATCAAAAAAATTATCCCTGGGCGCATCTCATCCTGATTACAGGAATTCTGCTGACAGCAAGCATGTGTCAATGGATCGTCCATCAGAATGACTTTTACCACAGCATGCTGACGGATAAATTAGTGCATACCAAGTTTTACGATTATACGCTATTTGAATTTACAGTCTTTTCCGGCATTTTTTTTCACCTCAGTTTTTTCTTCTATAAATATGCCTTGCTGGAAAATTTACAAAGCCTCAATAAGTTTCGGTTTGGAATTGCCTTTTTCAATTATTTGGCTTCCATTTTATCCCTGGTGATTTATTGTTTCATCTTTAGCGCTGTATTTATCCACTCTGACTTTTATTTTGATTTGAATAATATTTTTTCCATAGCTCTTGAAAATTATATTTTACTATTTGATTTATTAATTGTTTTACTGGCCATTTTCTTAATCACCAATAAATTAACGTTAAGTACAGCTAGTTTTGATTTATCGTTTCGACATAAAATCCTGATT
>CAYMGR010000014.1:20070-22028 GCA_964389985.1 uncultured Saprospiraceae bacterium | reverse complement strand
ATGGACGATTTTAATAATGATGGGTTTTTGGATATTGTAATTTCTGAATGGAATGCAACAGGAAGAATGCATTATTTTAAAAATGATGGTAAAGGTCGTTTTATAGATAAATCAAAAGAATCTAATCTTCAGAATACTTATGGTGGTTTAAATATTGTTCAGACCGATTATAACAATGATGGCTATCTTGATATTCTTGTGCTTCGTGGAGCATGGTTTGGTAAATTTGGTGAAATACCTAACTCCCTTTTGCGAAATAATGGAGACGAAACATTTACAGATGTTACAATCGAAAGTGGTCTGCTAAGTTACAAACCAACTCAGGCTGCTGTTTGGAGAGATTTTAATAAAGATGGATGGTTGGATTTGTTTATTGGAAACGAAGCAACCCAACCAGATAATTATTATCCTTGTGAATTATATATAAACAATCAAGATGGTACATTTTCTGAACTCGCAGAAAAAGCGGGTTGTAAAATTGTGGATTTTATTAAAGGGGTAGCTAGTGCTGACTTTGATAATGATGGTTTGGAAGACTTATTCCTTTCAAGTGCTACAGGCTCTAATGTACTATTGAAAAACATGGGAATCCAGAATAATATTCCCCAGTTTAAAAATGTAACACAAATAGCCGGCGTAAATGATATCAACAAGCGAACATTTCCAACCTGGTTTTGGGATTATAATAATGATGGCTGGCAGGATATTTTTGTTTCGGGTTATTTCTTTGGAGTCTCTTTTACTCATTCGGCTTGCACAGATGCATTGAACATACCAAACGAAGCAAGTAAATTATACCTTTATCAAAATAATAAAAATGGCAGTTTTACCAATGTTTCAAAAGAAGCTGGATTAGATCATTCTGTCTTTACCATGGGATCAAATTTTGGTGATATAGACTTCGATGGATATTTGGATATGTATCTTGCTACAGGGAGTCCAGATTATGAATCGCTGGCTCCAAATAAACTATTTATCAACAATGGGAGTGGAAAGTTTTTTGATGCAACCATTGCGTCTCGTTTAGGAAATTTACAAAAAGGTCATGCGGTTGCTATTTCAGATATCGATAACGATGGTGATCAAGATATATTTGTTGAAATGGGAGGCGCATACCCTGGAGATATTTTTCATAATTCCTTGTATCTAAACCCGGGTCAATCAAAAAATAATTGGATCTATATTCAATTAGAAGGTACGCAAACCAACAAACCGGCTATTGGCTCTCAAATTCTGGTAAAATTTACTGAAAATGGAACATCCCGCTTGGTAAACCGGATCTGTAGTTCTGGTGGAAGCTTTGGTTCTTCAAGTTTCCGATCAGAAATTGGAATAGGTCAAGCAACAATAATTGATACCTTGACAATTGTATGGCAAAGAACCCAACAAGCACAAAATTTTTATCATGTTCCAGTGAATCAAATTATTAAAATTACGGAAGGTCAATCAGATTATAAAAAATTAGAAATTCCATCTCTGCGTTTTCTCGGTGATAGTTCGAAACTGATTATGTGTAAACCTAACTTCCCCTTGGAATAGTTTCTTATTGTTCGTTTTTGAGAATCCTTTTTTATATAAATATATTCCTGGTTTCTATTGAATCCTTCCTGAAATTATTATGGCTCCTTTTTATTTCTTTTAATTTATGCAAATTAAATTATTTATTTTCTTGCTAATAAGACTCTCTTTTTTGGAAAACTAATTTGATAGACTATATTTACCATTCATTTCATATTTTGTCGATCAACATTTGTAAAATTTCATCTCCTTTAGGCCTTTTGCTCGCCGGGGCAAATGAATTTGGTATTTGCTTTCTCGAATTTTGGGATACTGAAAAAGAACAACCGGATGGTTTTCCAAAAGATACTTCTTTTCAATATAGTCCTTCACCTTTTCTGGATCAACTGCAAACAGAATTAAGCGAATATTTTTCCGGCGTCCGTACTACATTTTCTGTT
>CAYMGR010000014.1:18019-19970 GCA_964389985.1 uncultured Saprospiraceae bacterium | reverse complement strand
CTTAAACAATTACAAATTTTTTGAGGGTCTTCTTATAATACGGCTGCGCGCATGATTGATCCGGATCCCCATCGCCTCCTAATATGATCCAGTTCCTGCAATAAAGAAATTTGTTCTTCTGTGTCTTCAAATAAACTGATTTGATAATGACCATGAACCAAGCCACTGAATTTTAAACCAACCAGACGAATGAGTTGCCTTTTTTCATACAAACTATCAAATAATTCATAACATACTTTTCGAAGCGTATTGTCTTGTGAGGTATAACTGATTCGCCTTTGTTTGGAATAGGTATTAAAATCAGCATATCTGATTTTTACAGTAACAACCGAACAGACCCGGTTGCTTTGTCGCATTTCAAATGCAAGTTTTTCACACATGTCAAGCAATAAAATTTTTATGCGCTTGATGTCCAGCGTGTCTTGCTCGAAGGTGCGCTCTTTTGAAATGGATTTTTGTTCGTGATAGGATACAACCGGTCTTTCATCAATTGCATTGGCATGCTGCCATAAATTAAGACCTCCTTCGTTTCCAAATTCCCGTTGCAATAATCGAACGGGAATCTGTCTTAAGATACAAATCGTACGCACTCCCATAAAACTTAAACGCTTATAGGTCTCTTTTCCGATTCCCGGAATTTTTGCCGTACTCAATGGAGATAAAAATTCTCGCTCGGTTCCTTTCTCTATCTGAATCGCTCCATTTGGCTTCGCTTCTCCGGTTCCAACTTTTGAAACCAACTTATTTACAGACAGGCCAAACGAAATGGGAAGTCCGGTTTCACGTTTCAGTTTATCCCGCAATTCTCCGGACCACTTCATGCATCCAAAATACCGATCCATTCCACTGAGGTCCAGATAAAATTCATCAATTGACGCTTTTTCAAAAACCGGCGCTTCTTCTGCTATAATTTCTGTAACCATGCTAGAGTATTTGGAATAAGAATCCATATCTCCTTTTATGATTTGGGCCTGCGGACAAAGCCTCAAAGCCATTTTCATCGGCATGGCTGAATGCACCCCAAAAGATCTGGCTTCATAACTACAGGCAGCTACCACCCCTCGGTTACTATAACCTCCCACTATAATGGGCTTGCCTAGTAAACTGCTGTTCTTGATGCATTCTACAGAAACAAAAAATGCATCCAAATCCATATGTAGAATAGCACGCTCATACATAGCTCTGAGAATCGTTTTAAATTGTCGATTATTTCGACAAATATAAGACGGTTTTTTATGAATTGTTTTATTATTCCCATAATTTAGCCTAACTTTACCCATATAAATTTATCCTATATGTTTCTTGCACAAAATCTACGCTTTCTTCGACAAAAATTTGACCTGTCTCAGGCTGTCGCAGCCGATAAAATCGGCATTCCCAGAACTACACTGGGAGATTATGAACGCGGACACACAGAACCCGATATGGCCCTCCTGATCAAAATTGCTAAAGCCTATGAAGTGCAAATCGAAGCTCTGTTGACTCAAAAGCTGGACAAACTTAGCTGGGATGAAGTCAGTTCTAAAAATGTTAAGATTCTCGCTATGACGATCGATCAAAACGAAAAAGGAAATATCGAACTGGTTCGCACAAAAGCAGCTGCAGGTTATCTGGATAATTTTCAAGATCCGGAATTTGTAAGTGAACTACCCAGACTGCACTTTCCGGCTTTAAAAGGATACTTCCGCGCTTTCGAAATCGAGGGTGACTCCATGCTGCCTATGGAATCAGGCTCTATCGTCATTTGCAAATACGTAGAACGCCTCAATGAAATTAAAAATGATGAACCCTATATCGTGGTGTCTCAACGGGATGGTGTCGTCTATAAACGACTCCAATTAAACCCGCAACATCATGTAATCAATTGTATTTCTGATAATATTAGATATCCGGTTTTTCAACTGGCCTATGAAGATGTAAGAGAAATCTGGGAATATCACGCTCACTTAGC
>CAYMGR010000014.1:16755-17919 GCA_964389985.1 uncultured Saprospiraceae bacterium | reverse complement strand
GTGGGCACTTTTAAACCGGAAAAATTAATTTTCATCTGACCATTGCTTGGATTGGGACTGCTGCTCAAATACTCAACATTTAAGGATTGCTGCTCTTCTTTGCGAACAATGATATCACTTGAATGCTGTCCATCAATTTTATTAATTTCAATTTGTTTTTCACCATCCTCTCCTTTCAAAATTTTAATGTCTTTATCATCACCGTTTATGATAATCATCTTTTTCATTTGTTTACCTGAACCTGGTAATCCTTGTATGTCCTCCTGGATCACATGACCATCTTTATCTTTTTTAATAATGATGCATTTCGTCTCACAGTTAGTGCCCTTTTTCGCCTTACAGCAACTCATTGCTGCTCCGTTGGACCCACAAGATTTCATACTCATGGTTTCTGGTTTGCGCTCCTGAAGTTTGGCGCTCAGATTTTTAATTTTGGTTCCTCTTAATACACTTAATTTCACTTTATCGCCTGGCTTGTTATCCGAAAGTTGCTCAATGACTGCATCCACTCCGGGAGTTGACTTTCCACCTATCGATAAAATAATATCGCCTTCCAGGATACCTGCCTTTTCGGCGGCGGATCCTTCAAATACTTCTATAACTTGCGCTCCATTCTCTCCATTTACGTTTTCTAACTGAACACCCAACACAGCTTTATTGGGCGAACTGACAGATTTTTCAATTTCGGTTTCGGTCCATTCCATTGGATGACCTTCTCCGGGCATAGCATGAAATATTCTGAGCTCCTTCTCTCCTGGTAAATCTTTACCATCTGCATCTTTTACAATGACCTGTATGTCTTGATCCATTTCCGGAATACCTTCCATTACATCAATGGTGTCGATAACTTCCTTTTGAGTCTCTTTTCCATCAACTGTTTCGATGGTGACCTTTTTAATAATGTACTTTGTTTTTGCTTTTTCCTGACCGCCCTGCTGAGCGAATAAACCAACTAGGGGTAATGCTAACAAAAAAGAAAATATTTTAAATGTTTTCATATAAATTTAGTTTTAAAATAATTTACTAATTAATCTGTCCTTGATGAAGTTCAATATGCCCAGGTTCAATGGATTCTGGCATAAACGCACCCGGCTCATCTCCTTCTTTATTCATTTTTACAATAATAATGGTATGCTCTTCATCCGGAGCATAACAGCGAATCTG
>CAYMGR010000014.1:0-16655 GCA_964389985.1 uncultured Saprospiraceae bacterium | reverse complement strand
CGGTAAGCCGAGTTTGATGCTGAGCAGGCTTTTCTATAACAGCATTCTGTAATAGACTTGAAGCACATTCCGTTTTCTCATCTTTAGAATTTAAACAAAACAGTTGCTCCGGTGCTAAGGGCTGTATCCTTACAAAAGCTAAAACCGATAAGATCAACATCAAAGTAAATCCGGAATAAACTTCAGTTTTAGTGCCTGAGATATTTAATACGGTTTCTATCCGCTTGCGAAGCTGTTTCTTTTGTCTGAAAAACGGCAGGGAAAATGCAGGGATTAAACCCGAACTCTCTTCGATTTTTAAAATGAGCTTGGCATACTCCATTCTGGAATTGATATATCCGGATGCCGAAGCATCTGCAACTAATTCGCGCTCTAATTTTAAATGACTTAAAATAATATGAACGGCAGGATTAAAGAAAAAGAAGATTTCTACCAGATTCATAAATAAATTAACCCAGTGATCTTTGTTTAATGCATGCGAAAGTTCATGGGCAAGAATACATTCCGCTTCTTTTACACTCAATTGATTAATCCAGGAAGTCGGAATCAGGATAACCGGTTTAATCACCCCTGTTAAAAAAGCACTTCCAATTTTATCACTTTGCAACAGGATAAATTCTTTTGGCGCATTAAAATGATTTAATACTTTGTGAAACGCTGCTTCCCATTTTAAACTTTTTAGCGGATCAGATGCTTTGATCAATCGCTTGATATATAAATGACTCCAGAAAAAGCGGAAACAAAAAATAAGACTACCTGCAAACCAAATTTGATTAATGTACTGATACAGATTAAATGAATCGATATTTGCTAAAAAGGATCCAAATAAATCAAACCGGATTCCGGGATTAAAAAATAATACCAGGAACGTTAAAATACTGGATAATACAATAGCTAATAAAGCTGCTAATGAAATAAAATATAATTCTTTTGGCCTGTTGTTATAGTAGAGCCTTAAAACCCACATAGACAAAACAATTACAGCTCCAATCCACAAGGAATGCAACAACGTGGAAGCAAATAATTCTTGCCAATGTACTGAGCGGATTATTTCGTTGGTTTTCATGATTTGGATTCCAGATCTTTTAATAATTTCTTTAGATCATTAATTTCTTCTGAGGTGGCTTTGTAATTTCCAAGCGTTTGCATAACCATTTCCATAGGTGACCCATCAAAAACCTGGTCAATCATATCCCTTAAATAATTCTTCTTAACCTGATTCTCTTTGATGGCAGCTTTGTAAATGTGCAATTTCCCTTCTGCTTCCCTAAAACACAATCCTTTTTCAAACATAATTTGAAGCATTTTAAGGGTGGTGGTATAACCAACTTCTTTATGGTGCGCTAAAATTTCATTTACCGTTTTAACGGTGGAGGGTCCTTGCTTCCATAAAATCTGCAAGATCTCAAGTTCACCATCCGTAGGCTTATGAATTAATTTATTCATGGGGCTAATGATTCAATACGTGATACAAATATTAAAACTCAATACAAATCTACGAAATAGTTCGTACTATTTAATATTTTTTTAACACCTCGCTCCAGGACCCTGAAAAGAATTCATTCTTTCCACATTGTCATTGAGCCGAAATTAGCCAAATTTTATTTTGAAAGTCTTTAAAAGAACTCTGTATTTCGAAACTTTGTTTTGAAATAATTAAATTCTTTGGCGTGATTATAGTTTTTCAAACTTATAATCCTGAACGCCTTCTGCGCTAAAACACTGAATAAAATACCATCCAGGCTTCAATTTTCCAAGATAAATTCTAGATTCGGATTTATGGATGGTCCTTAATTGCTTCCCTTCAGCATTCATCAATCGGATTAATTGAATCCGATCAGATTGCATACCTTTTATATAAAGGTAATCTTTAGCCAGGGTAGGATAAATTTCCAATAAGGCCTCCACGTTTTCTGTTCCGGTACGAACCGGTATTATGATATGTATTGTTTTCGTACAGCCATTGGCATCCGTAACAATTAAATCATACTCACCCATAGCCAGGGAATCGGGATTTTCATTATTGATTTTAAATGTAAAAGGAGCGGTTCCACCTGTAAAACTCAAATTAATAATGGCCCCATCCTTCTTTCCGGGATTCGCGCCCCGCACTGAATAATTAGCTCCCAAAGCTGCTGGTTCTGTAATTTGGAATGAAAATACTTTCTGCGTGCTTTTAGCAGACGTTATGGTTACCTCATAGCTTCCTGCAGATACATTGGAAATAAAATTGCTGGTCTCACCCGTATTCCACTTAAAACTAAAAGGGTCTGCACCCAACACATCTTCTATTTCTATCTTCGCTTTTCCACCAAAACACTTAATACTGTCAATTTTTATTTTCGTAATTTTTGGAATGCTACAATCAAAACTAATGGTCTTACACAAAAAATCTTCATCACAATCTCCTTGCGCAATCAGGCAAACACTTTGAGGGGATTTATCACAATCTAAAACGGCATCCAATTCTGTTCCAACCAAAGTATCTTTCCCAATAATCCATTTAACGCTGCGTGCATTTTTTGCTTCCGATTTTAAATGTACAAACTCGTAATCTTTGGTAAAGCTGAAATCCGCCTTTGGACTAATCGTTAATACTTTTGTGAGCGTGTCCCGAACGCCTGCAGACAAATTGAAAAAGGATCCACTTGCACTCGTTTCTAATTTAACCGCTCGTACTAAATATTCATACTGAAATCCAGGAAATGGACATAAATCTCTATAAAAAGTATCCATAACATTTCTAGCACTTACTTCAAATACAGTATTTCCCTGAATTCGTCTATAGATATTATAGCCATTTGTAGCATCGTTTGATTTTCTCCATTTTAAATCAATATGCGGCCCGTTTTCAACAGCATCCAGACTAGCTGGTGCTGCCATCGGATACATCATTAAACTTGGATCGCCCATTAATGCAACATGGGTCGATCGGGCTCCAAAACCTGGCTGATATAAATTGGAATTATTAATACTGAGCTTACCACATAATCCGATATGGTCTCCCATAGCCATATAATGCATAGACCATAAAGGCCTTCCGGACCAGGCATTGGATAAAATGGTTCCACTGGCGAGTGCCGATCTTAAAAAATTATTGGGACTATCCCAGTCGCCAAAATAACTGCCGAATAAAAAAGTAAATACAGATTGCAAACTGTCAACAGCCATATTTTGAGTGGTACTGATTCCGCCTGCTCCCTCATACCAACCCCCACCGGCACCATATGACCAGAGGTAAGATTTTTTCAATAAGCTATCGCGGTAATTTCCATATTCAACATTTGTGGGTCCGAAAAATGATGAGAAATTTCTCATGCCGCTTTGACCAAATGCTTCTCCCTGAAAATTAAAATTATCCAGGACAATTCCTCTTCTGACTGCTTGAATTTGACTGGTACGCCAATTATGATTTTTATTCATATAGCTACGTAATAATTCAATTTCAGATTTTGTAAATGCAGGCATATTAAAAAAATCAACGCGTCCTACTTCCAAATCAACATCACTGGGTAAATTACTTTGATCAAATTTTCCATCTCCGGGGATGTTTTTATTTGCATCTCTTCCGGCACTCACATCATTCACCTGAACATCCGTCCATACACCATCCAACTCTCCATAATAGGAATCACAGGGCCATGCACCAATATGATCGCTATGACCATCCGGAGCTATGTCACCTGAATAAGGTACCTTGACATGCCCCAAAATAAAAACTGACTTTAAATCAGGATTGGTTTTCTTGAGATCCGCTATTTTTGTGCGAATTTCTACAACTGTATTTTTTGAACTTGGAACAAAGCTTAAAACATTCCAGGATTCATTCGTTAGATCATTTTTCCAAATGGCTATTTCATTTTTTAATCGAACATTTACCAAACTATCAACCAGAAGCAGAATGCTTCCTTTGCTCTCGTTCTCAGGTAATTTAATCCCGGCATAAACATAACCAAAACCATTGGTGACAGGACTGACCTTAGATACCCGGTATTCATATCCTTTGCCTACTTCTACATTCTTATCAACATACCTTACAGAATCTTTTGAAACATTTGCTAAAAACGCACCCCAGCTTGTTGCATTTTTAGCCTTTCTGAAAATATAATAATTGGTTGCATCCGGATCAGCTACCCAGTTTAAGGTAATGCTTGCCGGATTTTCATTGGTTTCAACCCAAAGCAAGACCGAAGCTTTAATACTATAATTCTGAGCTTGAGCAAACTGATTTAAACCCAAGAAAATTAAAAGAACAACTAAAAAACGTAAGGTAAAGTATTGATTCATTTTTGATTAATTCTATTTAAAGGTAAGAAAGTATTCCCATTCTCCAAACAATGTCGCATTGATTGAATTTTAAATACATTTTGTTTTATTTATCATACTATTAGATATAGAAAATGTTTATATGTTGTCTGCTATTTTAATTGCTAATCGCACAGCTGTCCTTTCGTGTCAGTAAAACCATTTGTCGTTTCGCTTCATAAAAATAAAATAACTGAAGTCCGATAAAGGATAAAATACTCCCGGCAAAGCAGAGATCTCTGACAAGCTCAATAAGCTCCACTTGTTGTGGATAAAATGGGTTTAAAATAAAAACACAGATCCCATTTAATATAAGTGAAGCAAATAAAAAAATAACAACGAGTGCTATCTTTTGCTTTTGATTCATTTGGGCGGCCTGAAATAATCGAATAAATAACTTTTTTTTATAGTGCTTATTGTGCGGTTTCCACTTTACCAATTCTGCAAAAACCTGAATCGCTGCTCCATTTTTATTTTCATTTTTATAGGCTTCGGCTTTATAAAATAAAATCTGCTCAAAAATATATTGTTGCCGTTGATTAAAAATCGGTTGATTGATAAGTTCCTTAATAAATTCATCTGCCTGAAAATAAAACAAGGAATATTTATCCAGTTTATATAAGGCCTGGATGTAATTAAACTTAATTTCAATATATTCTTCAAATTCGAGTTGCCTAATTTGATTAAAATAATGCTCGTAAAAAAAATAAAAATCATAAAACGCCTGTTCCGGTATTTTTTTAAACCGAGAAAAAACGGAGCTTTTGATGATTTTATTTGAAATCATTTCCTTTCTGTTAATTCAAATAGAAGTGGCCTTGATGGTACCGCATCTTGTTCTATAGAAGCAAGATGCAAATTAATCAGATAATAATTATCGGGCAAATGATCCGGTATAAAAATTAATTCTGTGATACTACAGTCCTGTGCCCGTTGCCCTTCCCAAAAGCAATGATGAGCCGCCAGCAGGCCGCCATCTTCCTCTCGATCTACAGAAGGTAAATCAATCAGTAAATGTTTAACCTTCCTGGATACGATGAATGCCGTAGCTTCCTTTGATAAAAAAGGTGGATTTGTCCCGGAATACTTTTGCTTTTTTTTTAGGGGGTCATTGGGTAAGGTGCGGATAATTAAAAATTCGGGTAGCTGGATGTCTTCTAGTAAAACCTCCAGACTCTCTTTTAATAGTACACGATCTCCATTCTCCATTTTGGTTGGATAGACGGATATCAGATAGGCCATTCCAAAATACTCTTGAACGACTTGATTGACCGATTCTCGTCCGGATGAAATATGGCCAACGCATTCTGTATGCGTTCCTCCACCATGTATGTTGATTTGGGTATCATAAAAATTTACAGGGCCGCCCTCTTTTACAGAACCAATAAAGGAACCTTGCTTAACTGGTTTACTACTAAAATAAGCAGCATAAAAACAATTGACCTGGTCTATACCCTCTTTATAGGAAATGGATAAATCATGAGCCTTCGCTAAATCACATTGATAAAGTTTGGTTCCATACTCAAATTGTATCTTCATATTAATTGCGCTGATCCAAACCCCAGTTAAGTTTATCGTGCATCGTCTTTAAAAAACTCGAAGGCTGTAATTGAATTAATTTAATTGTGTAATCACCTTTCCTTACCCCAAGCTGGTGTTCTGCGGTAATCACTTCATACCGGGAGTCTAAGGTACATAAAAAATTATCCGTGCGACCTTCCACTTCAAAACTTAAAATAGCATCATCCGGCAAAACAACTGGCCGAACATTTAAATTATGGGGTGCAACGGGTGTGATAATTAAATTTCTTGCCTGTGGAAATAAAATCGGACCTCCACACGAAAGTGAATATCCGGTAGATCCCGTAGGGGTTGCAATAATTAATCCATCTGCCCAATAAGAATTTAAAAAATCACCATTTACATAAGTATGAATGGTAATCATGGATGAGTTGTCCCGTTTTAAAATAGAAAAATCGTTCAACGCAAAGGGCGTTTCGCCAAAAAGTGGAAAGTTGCATTCTAATTGGATTAGGGTCCTTTCATCTAATTCAAACATTCCATGAATCAAGTTATGGACTGCATCTGCTATCAACCTCTTTTCAATACTTGCTAAAAAACCCAACCTTCCCAAATTGATTCCCAAAATCGGAACCCCACTGTTTCGTATAAATGTCAATGCATTTAATATCGTTCCGTCACCACCTAATGTAATCATGCAATCAGGTTTCAAGGTTCTAACATCTTCAAAATTTCTCCATCGGTCTACATCGCCTAGCTTTACTCCAAGCTCTGTAATTTGATCCATAAAGCTATCCTTAAGATAAACTTCTGCTTTTGCACCCAATAGGTGCTGCATTAAAGACTGAATATTAGGCAGGTCCTCGGCCTTAATTCTTTGACCAAATAGCAAAACTCTCATTAAAATGTTTTCCTGGTGTGAAAATAGATACCATCTTCTTTTAAATGATTGACGCTATAATTAATATTAAACTGGAAGACTTCATTAATGGTAAAGTTAAGTCCGGGACCCATACTAAACAAAACTTTATTGGTTAAATCATTGGTTTGAAAATAAAAAGGGTCGTGAACATACGCTGTATTTAGCTGAAAACTTAAATCCAGGTCCGTTCTGATTAAAAAATTACTTTTATTAAACAGGCGATTCAACAGATTCGAGGTATACGCTCCTAAATAATATCGCATTTCGTTGTGATTGTATATAAAATCCAAGCCGTTAATTTCATAATACTCATAGCCCGAAATTCCGCTTTCATTATAATCATAGGCTTTGTATATATTCAGTGGCTTTTGTTTTCGCTCCAGGGCGATCTCACCGGTTATCGTTGTTTGTAAAAAAAACTGATCCAGTAATTTTTTGCAGGCCCGGATGGTTTGGCTGATGTTTAAATAATGTAAATCATCGCCAAAACCTAATCCGGCTTTCTTTAGCGTCCAGTTGAGTTGAAGTCCTCTTGTGGGTCTTAACGCGTGATCCATATCAAAATAACTTGCAGACAACTGGGCGAATCCATATTGTTGAATATTCGTTTTTGTAAGTAAAAAGGAAGGATAGCGAATGGCTTGTTCTGGATCCAGCTTGTTGTGAAAATAATGTAGTTCCAAAAAATAATTCCAAAGTTTATTGTGCTGGTAATTGGTACCAAGGATAACCTCTTTGTTAAAATAAATTTTTGAGCCTTCTCCCTTCTGGTAAACCGGTTTATTGTTTTCAATCTGAACAACGATTTCGCGATGCTCAAAATAATTCAAGGCAGCAAATAAACCTAATTTGGATTTTGCAACTAAGGCTGGCCGGTTATAATAAACCTGCATTTTTCGGAGATATCCGCCCTGAGCTTTTAATTTAATTTGATCTTTTGCTCCGGTAAAATTAACATGATTTATGCCCAATCCCAGATTCAATCGCTTCAAGGTGTGATCATGTTCATTCCACCAAACATTAAAATTTCGATCGCTTATTTCAACCAGAAGAGAAGGATAAATATACCAATTCTCCTGCACACTTATTCGAAACCGAATGCCACCCTTTTCTTCAAATTGAAAAATTGGCTGGATATCTATTCGCAGAAATAAATTGGTCTTTCTTAAATCGGAATGAATCAATTCAATCACTTCAAGAACATGATCCTGGAGGATCTTATCTCCTTCTGTATACCGTATTTCTCGTCTGACAAACCACTCTTTTGTCTTTTTTAGTCCGGAAAATTCAAATCCATTAATACGGAGGGTATCAAATTGTTGTGCTTGCCCTTGCTGAAATGCAGTTAGAAATCCTAAAATAAAAATGAACCTGTAAATAATTATAAATTTAAATAACTCATCAACATATTGAACCGTTCCTGCATGGGATCATTAAAATGTTCTTCTGAAAAAAGATCCACGACATCTATGCCGAAACGTTGTAATGAATTAACGATGTTTTGTGCGTCCTGACAATTTAATTTAAGGGTAATAAACACGCTGTCCGGATCAGATGTGTCGCTTACAAAGCTTCCTAATATACTACAATCATTCTCCTCAACGATACGTGCAATTTTGCTCAACGAATAATCAATCCTCCTTTGATTCAATACTAAAATACAACCCGGCTCTGTCATCGTAAAACACTGTCCGTAAAATTGAATCAAACTTTGCTTTGTGATCGCTCCAATGTATTCTTCATGGTCATTTATCACCGCGATACAACTTAAATGATTTTCAACCATCCTGCTCCAAATTTCAAAGAAATGACTTTGGGGGCCAACCGCTTCATGTATTTCAATGCTTAGGTTTTGTAATTTGGTTTCATCTGGATCGTTTGACAAATCCTCTTTCGAAAGCATGCCTTGAAACAACTTTTGATTCAGGATTACGATTTCGGTCAATCCACTTTGTTCAAGAAATTTTTTTGCGGATGATACCGAATCAGATCCGGTAAATGTTGGTAGCGATTTATCTAAAAAATTAAGGGCGATCATACTTCTTTACTTATTTCAACAGGAATTTTATTTTTCAAAGTCATTGGTTCTAACATTTCTTCTTGCACATTATTTTTTAAATCCTCCAGCATCTGTTCGTTGAGTCTGAAATGGTTTTTTCTAAAGGCTTCAAAAACTGGAGAAACGCGAATAAAAGCCAGGGCTTCGTGACTGATTATTTTATCATATTCTCGTAATCCATTGGCTACTGCCAAATCTAAATGACGAAAAGCATTTTCTGTTTGTTCTTCGAGTGAGTAGGCACAAGCCAAATTAAAATGGAGCGCAAAATCACCTGAATGGGTTTCCAGTGCTTTTTTAAAATCTTGAATAGCACCTTTCGTATCAAAGTCTTTAAATTTTTTAATTCCGGATTGTTTCAGATTCTCTGCTTGCTTACGCAACTTAAAGTTAGCCACTGTAGGAAACGACCGGTCTTGTTTTGGTTGCTCGTCGTCGATCATAATATACCGACCTCCCCTCCGGATGGTTCGCTCATTGGATCGTTCCCTTCTTCGACCATAACGATCTCTAAAAAAATAACTATTGTATTTTCGGTCAAATTCAGCGTCATCCATTGTCATCAATTTAAAGGCATCGTACCAACCCAAAAAGGCTGTAAACGGTAAACCAAAAAAACGTCCTAACCAAATAAATAAGGCAAGATAGGCAACACCCATTTCCGGTTGCCTTAAATAAAATTTATGCGCACCAAATCCGCCGGCAAAAATGGCAATCATTATAGCAACATATCTCTTTTTCATGCTTCAGAAAATTTAAACGTAACGAGGGCAATATCATCGGGAATATCTTCTTTCCCTTTAAAATCACTGATATACTCCATAAGCGCATTGCAAATTTGTTTTGCAGGATAATTCCGGTGTTCTAAGATATACTGACGCAACATATCTTCCGTAAAATTTTCTCCGGCGCTGTTTTTTAAATCGATTAATCCATCTGTAAATGCGACCAACACCGCATTTTCTTTTAAATCGATCACCCCTTCATGGAGGCCAGGTAATTGTTCGAAATGACCGATAATCGTCGTCGTTGCTTTTAAATCAATAAATGCCCCATCCTGTAATAAAACAGGTGGAATGTGTCCGGCATTTACATAGTATAATTTTTTATTTTTTAAATCCGCAACGGCAATAAAAAAAGTTAAGTATTTCTCTCCTTTGGTAATCCTTAATACAGCCTGGTTTAAAACCATAACAAGGGTTTCTAAATCCTTATATTGCTGTCCCAGGTTTTGTAATAATGCTTGAAAATTTGCCATGATCATCGCGGCAGCAATTCCTTTTCCTGAAACATCTGCTATGCAAAAGCAAATCTTATTTTCAGAAAACCATAGGTAATCGATATAATCTCCTCCCACCTTATAGTGTGATCGGTACACATTGGCTAAGGAAAAATTACTTCCACTTGGCATTTCATCTGGAATTAACATTTGAGTGACTTCCTTTGCTAATTCCCACTCCTTTTCTTGGACGATCTGTTTGCGAACAAGGCGTTTGTTTTCAATTGCTACCGCAACGATGTTTGTGATGGAAGTTATAAATTGGATATTATTAAAAATCTGGTCTCCTTTTTTAACTCCGCTAATTAATGAATAGGCAATCGGCTCGGTTTTATGATAAACCGGAATAATGAATTCAAATCCCTGTAATTTTGGATCATCTTGCCTTTTTATAGTATGCAGTCGATTGTATTGAATAAACAATTGGGGTAAACTTTGTAAATCCATTTTCGGATCCAAGTTATGCGTAACAACCAATTGCCAGTTTTCATCCTCCCTAATAAATAAAGCAAGACGCTCAATACTCAGTTCCCAGGTTAGGAAACTCTTATACATGTTAAAAAGTTCCTCTTGCGGTAGGTTTTCGTTAATGGCCTGTGTAATATTTAGCAATGAGGTGATCTGGAGTTGTTTTAAACTCAACTCGTTTTCCATTTTTGTAAAAATCGCTTCTTCCCGGCTCATCTAAATTCTTGCATCCTGACATCGTTTCGATCCCGCAAATAGGCTGTGATCACTTGAAAAGACAGAATGAGCAAAACTACAACAATACATGGAATCAGGGCTAACATGGGCTTTCCTGAAATCGCATAGGCATATTGTTCTTGTAATATATTTCCAAGACTGGGGATCGGAGCCTGTAGCCCAAAACCTAAAAACGATAAACCGGATTCTAATAATACAGCTAAGGCAAAATTGCCGGCAGCACTTACCCATACAGGTCCCATCAAATTAGGGATAATATGTCTGAACAAGATCCTCAATTCAGAAAAACCCAATGCTTTGGATGCCTGGACAAATACCAACTCCTTATAATACAATACTTGCGCTCTTACCAGTCTGGCTACATCTCCCCACATGGTTAGCGCAATAGCTATGAAAATAGAGCCGAAAGACCTGCCAAAGCTTAATAAAATGGCAAATGCCAATAAAATGGTTGGTAAGGACCAAAAAATATTAATCAGGATTGATATCAATGCGTCTGTTTTTCCGCCAAAATATCCAGCAAATCCGCCTAAAAGGATACCTAAAATCAGGGACAACAAGACAGACGCAAATCCAATGATCAAAGTGTACCTCAAGCCGACAATAATCCTGCTCAAAACATCTCTGCCAAACTTATCCGTACCAAACCAGGCGCTGGTACAAGAGTTTTTCTTGTTATCGCTTTCATCGATTACGATGTTTTTAAAAACAGACCGGTTTCCATTCCAAAATTTATCCAATAAACTTTGGTCAATTACAACAATCAATTTTCTTTCAATACAATAGCTTTGGCCGGGATCCAATAGAGAAAGTTCGGGAACCTGATTATTGGCCAAATAACTCTTGTCCGGAATGATTAGATAGGCAAAGAAGGCTAAAAAAATGCAAGCTGCCAAAAATCCTATCGCCAACTTAAATCCTAGTGTCTTCAACTTTGAATTTTTGGGTTTTGGAAATGCCTTTTGGAATCTCGTTCACTTTTTTTAATAAGATTGCGCTGGAAAGCCTCTTCTAAATTTAGTTCCATTTGATTTGCAAGACAAAAAAGTACAAACAAAATATCCGTCATTTCATCCTCTATTTGATTTTTAATATCCTGTTCACTTTCATCATGTTTAAAAGATTGTTCTCCAAATTTTCTGGCAATCAGGCGGGAAAATTCTCCAACTTCTTCCATTAATAAAACAGTATTCGTAAGTTCATTAAAATAACGGACTCCATATTTTTTAATCCACAAATCAACTTGCTGCTGTTGTTCTTTCATTTATTCTTTTTGTTTAGAATCCATATAAATCGTAACCGGACCATCATTGATTAAATTTATTTTCATATCAGCTCCAAATACACCGGTCTGAATCACTTTTCCCATTTCCTGTTGCATGTGCAAAATAAATTGCTCGTACCAGTCTTTTGCTTCCTCCGGTTTTGCCGCATCTGTAAAACCAGGCCTGTTTCCTTTTTTAGTACTCGCAAATAAGGTAAATTGACTGACAACTAAGACATCCCCATGAATATCCATAACGGATAAATTCATAAGTCCCTTTTCGTCGGAAAAAATACGCATTTGACAAATTTTTTTAACCAACCATTCTAATTCTTCCCGGGTTTCGTTTGTTCCAACACCCAACAAAATGAGCAATCCCTTTTGTATCTCAGAATACAACTGATTTTCAATCCATAATTGACTTTGGCTGACCCTTTGAATAATGACTCGCATGGTTAAATTATAAACATTATTAATTCGTTTAACATTTAATTACTTGGATTACAATTACACGATAGATTACTTTTAAACTAAAATGAGCCGGTTTTTAACATTTGCTTTTTTAATTTCTGATAAAAATAGGCAGAAGTTAGTGATTCTCTTTATTTGTGATGAATTGTTTAGAATCGCTGCTTTTTAAAAATTTATTCAACAGAATGATGAGTAGCTCTTTTTAACATCAAAGTAATTAACAAATAGTAAAATGTGCTATAGATTCTTATTTATGAATTAAATACAATATATTTTAAATGTTGAAAACTTGTTGAAAAATTAAAAAATGTCTTTTTTAACATATTAACATCTGTTATTACATTCTCCATATTTATTTTATATTTTAAAGATATATAATAGGGACGAATAAGAAATTTTAAAAAAATGAAATCGAATTTTTTCAATTTTGCTTCGTGAAAACACTTAAAAATAAAGGGATTTTAAAAATATGGCTTTGGACGGGCTTGGTCATGGTCTTGATTCAAATTATTTTAGGCGGAATTACCCGTTTAACAGGCAGTGGGTTGAGTATTACCCGTTGGGATCTGATTACAGGTATCTGGTATCCGGTAAGTGAAACAGAATGGAACATCCAATTTGAACTTTATAAGAAAACACCCCAATTTGCTAAAGTAAATAATTGGATGGATTTAGAGCGATTTCAATTTATCTATTTCTGGGAATATTTTCATCGATTATGGGCTCGAATCATGGGGCTCGTTTTTTTATTCCCCTTGCTGTTTTTTATTGTAAGGAATTATTTAAATAGAGCATTAAAAATTAGAATTGCGATTATTTTTTTGTTGGCTGCTTTTGTTGCCTCATTAGGATGGATTATGGTTGCCAGTGGTTTAATTAATTATCCTTGGGTAAATGCGTATAAATTAGCTTTTCATCTTATTGCAGCAGTATCGCTTTTAGTTTATATTTATTTGAGTATTCTCTTTATAGATGAGAAGGGTATCTATTTTAATTGGAAGAAAGAACGCGCGATAGGGCCTTTGTTTTTTTGTTTGTTGTTGTTTGTGCAAATATTTTTTGGTGGAATTATGGCAGGAATGAGAGCTGCATTAATTGCTCCGGAATGGCCAACTTTATTAGGATCCTATATTCCCCGGGAAGTGTTTCAAATGGCCAATTATAAAACCTATCTGTTTTCTGAATATGAGCTTTCGCATACGGGTCCGCTCATCATCCAGTTTTTTCATCGGACGCTGGCCTATCTGATTTGCATTCTTTTAGTTTTTTTTATCTATCGTTATTATACAAAATTCAAGCAGCATTTGATTTTCTTAAGTGTGCTGATTGGGATTCAAATCCTATTAGGAATTTTAACCCTTTTAAATAGTCACGGTGCCATTCCAATTTGGTATGCTTCATTACATCAATTGACCGGAATTATTTTATTATTGGTTAGTATCAAGTTTTTGAGTCTTTTCGGGCAAAATGTCAATAAGCCCTTGCCCGCAAATTGAATTACTTTATTATAGGAATTAGATTATTTTTGTCGGAACCTTCAACAAAATATGGACTTTAAATTGATTGAAACGGATAAATTCAAATATATAGAGACGAATACGGACGGTCCTAATTTAATGTTATTACATGGTCTTTTTGGTGCTTTAAGCAATTTTGAGGGTATTATCAATCATTTTAAGCCGACTTACAACGTTGTTGTACCCATTTTACCCATATATGATCTGCCTATTTTTAAGGTTTCTCTAAGCGGTTTGGTAGAACACGTGATAGATTTTGTCCGATTTAAAGAGCTAGACAACATTAACTTACTTGGAAATAGCCTGGGAGGCCATATTGCTTTGCTATACGTTTTGGCCGATGCCGATCGAATTAATACCTTAACCCTGACCGGAAGCTCTGGATTGTTTGAAAGTGGGATGGGGAATACCTTTCCTAAGCGGGGTGATTATGAATATATGCGGAAAAAAACGGAAGAAACCTTTTATAATCCTGCTGTAGCTACCAAGGAGTTGGTAGATGAGGTTTATGAGATTGTCAATGACCGTTCAAAAGCGATCCGCATTATTGCTACTGCAAAATCAGCCATCCGTCATAATCTGGGGGATAAATTGCACCAAATAAGTGCCCCAACCTTACTAATATGGGGTAAAAACGACAATGTCACGCCTCCATTCGTTGCAGAAAAATTTAAAGAATTGATCCCTAATGCGAGTTTGTTCCTGCTGGACGAATGCGGACATGCCCCAATGATGGAAAAACCGGATGAGTTTAACCAGATTTTAGAAAAATTCTTGCAAAAGGAAAATTAACTAATTGAATATCAATTCTATAGATATATTAAGCAGCGTTTTGGAAAGCAAAGGCGTCTTAACATAAAGCTAGTGGTCTTGTGGATTTAGATCAGATCATACAAGGTTGCCTTCAGGGAGATCGTATCAGTCAAAAGGCATTGTTTGATCGCTATTCAGGGAAGATGTTAGCGGTCTGTAGCCGCTATTCACGGCACCAAATGGAAGCAGAAGACCTCTTACAGGATGGCTTTATAAAAGTATTTACCAACCTGGAACAATATAAGTTTGAAGGCCCATTCGAACAATGGATCCGGAAAATCATGATCAATAATGCGATTAAGAATTGTAACCGCAAGAGTTTTCAAAATGAATATTCTGTTGGTGACGAAATTCCTGAATCGGCTGAAGATCCTGATGTAATTGATAGTATGAGTGAAAAAGAATTGATTCGCATCATAAATGAATTACCGGATGGATATCGAATGGTTTTTAATTTATATGCAATTGAAGGATACTCTCATAAAGAAATTAGTGAAACATTGAAAATAGAGGAGAGTACTTCAAGATCCCAATTAGTTAAGGCTAGAAAAGTATTACAAGATAAATTACTAAAGTTTCAAAAAACCACGATATGATCAATTCGGGCTGGATGGATAAATTTTTTAAATCAAAGTTGCAAAATTTTGAGATGCAAGCAGAACCACACGTTTGGGAAAATATTGCCAAACGTTTGGATGAAACGAAACGTAGACCCCATCTATTAGGAAGTTGGTGGACCATTTTATTATCTACTTTGATCGTTTTTATGGTTATAGGCGCTGGTACCTATTTGGTGAATAAATGGTTGAATATCCAAAAGCAAGAGCAACTTAGAAGTAAAGACTTACCCATGTTGCCAGAGGATTCAAACCTGAGCTCTTCCTTAGCACAAAGTCCGGTTTCTGACACAAAAAACAATTCAAGTAGTTTTCAACAAAAAGAAGAAAATCATAGGGTTTCTTCCAGCACTTCAAATCATTTGGTGTTGAATAAAAAGACGTCTAAACAAAAAACCTCTTTAAACAACTCCCAAGAAACTTATGCCGCAATTCAGCAAGAGCAAAGTGTTTCCGACCACACCAATACAAAGCAATTATTTGAAGGAGTTTCTGAAAAAGTTCAAAAGCCCATTTCAGACTTTGACTCAAAACAACAAAACTACCTGATTGCATCTACAGATCCAGTTTTTACAGAAACCCTGGCTTCAGGACCACAGATCTCAAATCAAGTCAATTTATCTGAAGACTTAAACCTAACAAGCACAGACAACACTACGAATACAACAAGTACATCTAGCATGGTGGATGGATGTAATGTTTATAAAAGTTACCGCTCTCGCTTTTATGTAGATGTTTATTTTTCACCTGAATTAGCAAATCGCAGTTTGAGCACTAGTGATGCCTCCTTAGTTAATTATACGATTGAAAGAGCTAATTCTGAAAAACCAGTGATGTCTTTTAGTGTGGGAGCAAGAGGTTCCTATGTGGCTTCAAATGGTTTAGCTTTTAGAGCAGGATTGGCCTATGCAAGTAATAAGGAACGTTTTGATTTTGTAAAAGAGAGACAAAAAATAACGAAAGAGATTAAAGATAAAGACGGAAATGTGATTCGTACAGAGATTGAAGAAAAAGTCATCCTGGATAAAATTTATAACCAATATAATTATTTAGATATTCCAATTACTCTTGGATACGAGCGGGATTTAAAGGATTTTATACTTTCCCTTAATGCAGGTATTGGCGTGAATCTTTATGCACAACAAAGTGGAAAAATTTATAGGGAAGATCTCAAGACCGTAT
>CAYMGR010000013.1:17626-22689 GCA_964389985.1 uncultured Saprospiraceae bacterium | reverse complement strand
AATGGTTCGGTGAATGCTATGCATGATAGCATGACCCCCCTTACAGGCATGTTTGCAATGCTAGGCATGATGATTAATTGCTTCTATGGCGGTGTAGGTGTGGGTTTTTTAAATTTCTACATATTTATCATTCTTGGTGTCTTCATCAGTGGATTAATGGTAGGAAGAACACCTGAGTTTTTAGGCAAAAAAATCGAAGCAAAAGAAATGAAAATCGCAATGATCATAGCATTGCTTCACCCCTTTTTGATATTAGTTGGCACAGCCATTTCTAGCTTCTTATATGCTGGCAATCCTACGGAATATGCTGGCTGGCTAGCCAATCCGGGTTACCACGGATTTAGTGAAATGTTATATGAGTTTACCTCATCAAGCGCTAATAACGGAAGTGGTTTTGAAGGCTTGGGTGATAATACCGTTTTTTGGAATATTGCATGCGGAATGGTTATGTTATTCGCCCGATACTTGCCTATTATTGGTCCTGTTGCCATTGCAGGAATTTTGGCAAGCAAAAAATTCATTCCAGAAAGCAATGGTACGTTGAAAACGGATACTTCAACATTTGGTTTAATGGTATTTGCAGTAATAGCGATTGTAGCCGCATTAGCCTTCTTCCCTGCATTAACTCTAGGTCCTATTGCAGAATATTTTTCAATGCTTAAATAATCATGAACATGTCAAAAAATACATCATTATTTCAAAGGGATTTGATGCAAGAAGCATTCAAACAATCTTTTATAAAACTTAATCCCAAGACGATGTTTCGCAATCCTGTAATGTTTACAGTCGAAATTGGAACAGTCGTTATGCTTTTTGTATGTCTTTGGATTTTGGCCGGTGAACAATCACAAGGTAGCCTATCCTATAATTTAATTGTGTTTTTTATATTAGCGCTTACCTTGCTTTTTGCCAATTTTGCAGAGGCCATAGCCGAAGCAAGAGGAAAGGCACAAGCCGATAGTTTGCGTAAAACAAGAGAAGAAACTCCAGCTAAGAAGATGACAGGTCTTGGTAAGTTTCATTCAGCCGAAATTCAAATAATCCCTTCATCTCAACTTAAAAAAGGAGATCTCTTTTTCTGTGAAGCAGGAGATATTATACCCATGGACGGAGAAATATTGGAAGGTTTGGCCACCATTGACGAAAGTGCTATCACGGGTGAAAGTGCGCCCGTAATTCGAGAAGCAGGTGGTGACAAAAGTTCTGTAACCGGTGGAACAAAAGTATTGTCAGACAGTATTACCGTACAGGTAAATACAGAACAAGGGGAAAGTTTTTTAGATAAAATGATAGCCTTAGTAGAAGGTGCTTCTAGACAAAAAACACCTAATGAAATTGCATTAACCATTTTGTTAGCAGGTTTTACTTTGGTGTTTATTATTGTTACCATCACCTTAAAGCCATTTGCCGATTATGCCAATACCCCTATAACGATAGCGTCATTTATTTCACTATTTGTATGCTTAATTCCAACTACTATTGGCGGCTTACTTTCAGCGATCGGTATTGCTGGTATGGACAGAGCCTTACGAGCCAATGTAATTACCAAAAGTGGCAAAGCGGTAGAAACAGCCGGTGATATTGATGTTTTACTTTTAGACAAAACAGGGACAATTACTATTGGCAACAGAAAGGCAACCCATTTTTATCCTGTAATTGGAATAGAAGAAAAACACTTTATCAAATGTATTGTATTAAGTTCAATGAGTGATGAAACACCTGAAGGAAAATCTATCATTGAATTAGCAGGAATTAATCCCTCTGGTTTTCAAATGACAAATCCTACTTTCATAAAATTTACTGCTGAAACCAGAAGCAGCGGAATTGACTTTGAAAATACTAGAATTAGAAAAGGAGCCGCTGATGCCATTAAAAATTTATGTGAAAAAGCTGGTAAGGCTTTTCCAGCTGAAATCACTGAGACAGTAAAAATGATCTCAAGCAATGGTGGTACTCCATTAGTCGTTTCAGAAAACGAAACTGTAATTGGCGTCATTGAATTGCAGGACATTATTAAAACAGGGATCAGGGAACGATTTGAGCGTTTGAGAAAAATGGGTATTAAAACGGTTATGGTGACAGGTGACAATCCTTTAACCGCAAAATTCATTGCAGAAAAAGCAGGTGTGGATGATTTTATAGCCGAAGCAAAACCCGAAGACAAAATGAATTACATCAAAAAAGAACAAGCAGAGGGCCGATTAGTAGCCATGATGGGAGATGGCACCAATGATGCTCCTGCTTTGGCACAGGCAGATGTTGGTGTTGCAATGAACAGTGGAACACAAGCAGCCAAAGAGGCCGGAAATATGGTCGATTTAGATAACGATCCCACCAAACTGATTGAGATCGTTGAAATCGGTAAACAACTTTTAATGACAAGGGGAACTCTCACTACGTTTAGTATTGCCAATGATGTAGCTAAATACTTTGCGATTATTCCTGCATTGTTTATAGTTGCAGTTCCAGCCTTACAAAAGTTAAATATTATGAATTTGCACAGCCCTGAAAGCGCCATATTATCTGCCGTAATATTCAATGCCCTGGTCATTCCATTGCTGATTCCCCTGGCTCTTAAAGGGGTTACCTATAAACCCATTGGAGCAAGTGCCTTGCTTCGCAGAAACTTGCTTATTTATGGCTTAGGTGGCGTTTTAATTCCATTTATCGGCATTAAAGCTATAGACCTTTTTGTTTCACTTTTTATTTAAATTCAAGTCAATGAAAAATAATTTAATACCAGCAATCCGTCTAACACTTGTTTGTTTAGTATTTTTCTGTGGTTTTTATACACTTACTGTTTTTGGAATTTCAAAACTTGTTCCTAAGAATTTTTCATTTTCAAAAAATGAAAATGGCCACTACGATCTTGTAGGACAAAGTTTTACGAATGATAGCTATTTTTGGTCCCGACCTTCCGCAGTTGGGTACAATGCTGCTGGTTCAGGTGGTAGCAACAAAGGTCCATCCAATCCTGAATACTTAGCAGAAGTTCAAGCCAGAATAGATACCTTCTTAATACACAATCCTGAAATTAAAAAAGAAGAAATCCCTTCAGATTTAGTTACAGCAAGTGGAAGCGGAATAGACCCAAACATTTCTGTTCTGGCTGCTAACGTGCAGGTAAAACGAATTGCCAAAATCAGAAACCTCAGTGAAACATCCATCCACCAAATCATAGAACAACAAATAGAAAAACCTTTGTTTGGCCTCTTGGGTCCGGAAAAAATAAATGTATTAAAATTAAATGTTGCTTTAAATAAATTAAAAATAAATTAAAATGAACCACTTCAGTAAAAAATTAATATGTAGCAATCTCTTGCTTTTATTGAGCGTATTTCACTATGCAAATGCCCAATCAGCTTTATCAGAGGGAGAACGTCAATCTATCATTTCATCCATTAAGGATGAGCTTAATGATAGTTTAAGAAATTCGTCAAATACACAACTACCAGAAAACTTAAAACTTTCAGGTTATTTAGAAAGTTATTATAATTATGATTTTAGCAAACCGGGCAATCACAGTCGACCTGGGTTTGTTTACTCACATAACCGACACAATGAAGTTAATTTAAACTTAGGATTTGTAAAATTAGCATATAATACTGATAGGCTAAGAGCCAATTTTGCCTTAATGGCTGGGACGTATTCTAATTCCAATTTAGCAGCCGAACCAGGAGTCTTGAAAAATATTTTTGAAGCCAATACGGGGATAAAAATTTCCAAAAAGAAAAACGTATGGATTGATGCAGGTATTTTTGCTTCACATATTGGATTTGAAAGTGCCATTGGAAAGGATTGCTGGAACGTAACAAGAAGTATTTTGGCTGATAATTCACCTTATTTTGAAAGTGGAGTAAAAATATCTTACACCAGCGATAATGAAAAATGGTTTGCAAGTGGATTGATTTTAAATGGTTGGCAACGTATTCAGCGAATCGATGGCAATAATATGCCTGCTTTTGGCCATCAACTAAGCTACAAACCCAATGGACAAATAACATTAAACAGTAGCTCCTTTATCGGAAGCGACACCCCTGATAGCACTCGCCAAATGAGATATTTTCATAATTTCTTTGGCCAATTTCAACTACATGAAACATTTGGGCTCATTTTTGGTTTTGATCTAGGTGCCCAGCAAAAGTCAAAACATAACAGCCAATACAATACCTGGTATTCGCCCA
Organism: uncultured Saprospiraceae bacterium; assembly: GCA_964389985.1. GTDB lineage: Bacteria > Bacteroidota > Bacteroidia > Chitinophagales > Saprospiraceae > Vicinibacter. The sequence goes on along the minus strand of CAYMGR010000013.1, from coordinate 18,505 downwards.
TCTTAATTGCCAAATACTCACCAAATGCTAAAATAAATATTTCTTTAAGAACAGAATACTACAAGGATGCTCATGGAGTGATCATTTCAACAGGTACATTAAATGGATTTCAAACGTTTGGATATTCTTTAAATTTCGACTACAATATTGCTCAAAATATCATGTGGAGATTAGAAGGCAGAGGGTTCACCAGCAAGGATAAATTATTTACCTTGGACCATTCGCCCAAAGCAAACAACTATTTTGTAACTACGGTATTAGCGATTTCGTTTTAATGAGCGATAAAGACAAAACGGTTCAACATTTTCTTGATTTGATTAAAAAATCAAGAAGGGGAAAATTTAAAATATACATTGGCATGAGTGCCGGTGTGGGTAAATCCTTCCGGATGTTACAAGAAGCCCGATCCCTATTAAAAAATGGGATTGATGTAAAAATTGGTTTTATTGAAACACATAATAGAAAAGAAACAGTAGAGCTATTAGAAGGATTACCACTCATTCCAAGAAGAACTCTTTTTTATAAGGGTAAAGAATTAGAGGAAATGGATGTACAGGCGGTAATAAATTTAAGGCCTGAAGTCGTTATCGTAGATGAATTAGCTCATACCAATATCGAAGGTAGTAAAAATGAAAAAAGGTGGCAGGATGTTATTGAAATTTTAGAGGCCGGCATCAATGTGATTTCTGCCTTAAACATTCAGCATATTGAAAGTTTAAATGAAGAAGTAAAAAAAATTACGGGTGTTGAAGTAAAAGAACGGGTTCCAGACAGTGTCCTGGCTCAGGCAGATGAAGTCGTAAATATTGACCTGACCGCTGATGAGTTAATTTCTCGCTTGAAAGAAGGGAAAATCTATCAGGCAGAGAAAATAGAAAC
>CAYMGR010000013.1:0-17526 GCA_964389985.1 uncultured Saprospiraceae bacterium | reverse complement strand
GTAATTCTTTCTTAAATGAAAATCAAAACAAAACTTACATTAGGCGTTGGACTTTTATTTATGCTCATTATATTGCTCAGTGTGGTTGGGACTAAATATATAAATGAGTTAAAAAACGATACTGAAAATATTTTGGTAGCAAACTACAAATCATTAGAGTATAGTCGAAATATGCTCATGGCTTTAGAAGAACGTAATGAGAAAGCATTCCAGAAATTTGAAATCAATCTAAAAAAGCAAGAAAATAACCTAACAGAAATCGGCGAACCTGAAGTAACAAGTGAATTACGGAGTCATTTTGAACTTCTCATACAAAACAAAGCAGATAGTACCATCCAAGGCATTGTTCGAAAAGATATTTTTAGCTTGATGGATATGAATATGCAAGCGATTCAACGCAAAAGTCAGGTGGCCAAAATTACCGCAGATAAAGCGGTCTTTTGGATTGCTATAACCGGTACCATGTGTTTCCTAATTGCATTTATTCTGTTGATCAATTTACCTTCCAACATTGCCAATCCGATCAAAGAACTGACAGAAAGTATTAAACAAATAGCCGAAAAAAACTATTCTGAGCGAGTCCACTTTGAAAGCCACGGTGAGTTTGGCCAATTGGCCAAATCTTTTAACACGATGGCCGAAAAATTAGAAGAATACAATAATAGCAATCTGGCAAAATTGATGATGGAAAAGAAACGAATTGAAACGCTCATCAACAATATGCATGATCCTGTTATCGGATTAGATGAAAAATTAAAAGTAATTTTTGCCAATGAAGAAGCTCTAAAAATTATTGGAATAAACGAAACCGAAATAATAGGTCATGATACCCAAGAATTGGCTATAAAAAACGACCTTGTCCGAAAGCTCATCCAAGATCTCATGACCAGGCAGCCAATCATTGGGCAGAAGCAAATACCATTAAAAATATTTAACGAGAATAAAGAGAGTTACTTTGAAAAAGAAACCTTACATATTTCCATCGTTCCTACCGGCGAGACAAATTCAAAATTAGTTGGTCATGTTATTTTTCTTCGAAACATTACGCACCTAAAGGAATTGGATTTTGCCAAAACAAATTTTATTGCTACTGTCTCTCACGAACTTAAAACTCCCATATCTTCAATAAAAATGAGCTTACAACTCCTCGAAAACAAAGAAATCGGTTATCTTAATGGGGAACAAAAAAATTTAATCGATAGCATTAAAGATGACGCATCCCGACTTCTAAAAATCACCGGAGAACTGTTAAACATGACACAAGTTGAAAGTGGAAACATCCAACTTTCAATAATGCCAGCAGATCCTAAAGAAATTGTACTGTATGCAATCCATGCGACACAAACACAAGCGGACCAAAAACAAATTAAGTTTCAACTTGAATGTCCTGATCAAATCACCAAAATTCAGGCAGACAATGAAAAAACAGCATGGGTATTGACCAATTTAATTTCCAATGCCATTCGCTATTCTTACGAAAACTCTATGATTTACTTAACCATTAAAGTAATCAAAAATAAAATTGAAATTTCAGTCCGAGATACCGGTCAAGGGATTGCCCCACAATACAAAAACAAAATATTTGACAGATATTTTAGGGTGCCCGGAACACAGAAAGAAGGTACTGGGCTTGGACTGTCGATCTGTAAAGAATTTATTGAAGCACAAGGAGGGCAAATAACTGTGGAAAGTGAATTTGGAGCAGGAAGTACATTTACCGTAAGCCTTCATTCAGTTAGCTGATTTCAATGATTTGCAGATATCCTAAAAACAACGCAAGCCAACACTTTAGGAATTTTTTATCCTGCATAAAAAGCCGAATAAAAGAAAACTTTATGATTAAAAAAGCAGGTTTCAAAAACCAAAATGAAACGCCATTGGCAACCCAATCCAAAACTAATCCAATTAAAAACGGCCGATGCTTAGAAACCATCGCCCTCCGGAATCTCCGGAACGATTCAACTTACCTGTTTTCCAAATAATTCTTTTTAAAGAAACCCTTGTATTCTGTCAAGGTCTTTAAGCGCAAAATTTCCCGATAATTATTTTGTGTTACCACATAAGATTCCCAATTATCAAAACCAGTGATAAATTCTTTTGGCTTGCGTTGAATTCCTTCGTAGTATTTCATCGCAGCTGACCGATTGTCAAATTTGCGAATCAGAATTAAGGGCTGATTGAGCTCAATGTCCAATTCAACGCTGGTCATTTTTAGGTTTTCCTGTTTATGATAATTTTGATTGTAATCTGATATAGAAATTTTGGCTTTATCTACAATTTTATCCTCCGGGTCAAACAAAACGATCAAGACAAAATGCATTTTATCATCTTCCATTTTAAATTGGGTCTGATCTAAGGTATTTTGGCTGATTTCAACAAAGGCATCCTGATCTCCTTTAAGAAAGCGCAGGATCTCCTTCGCCTTGACCTCTTCAGCAGAAGATGGGAAATTGGCAACCACATCGCGTAATGCATTAATATAAACATCTTTACCTTGAGTATTTCCAAGACACAATGCAGATAACAGAGCCAACTTCGCTTCTAAAACATGTGGCGGCTTGATCTTATTTTTTAAAATTTGTAAGGCGCTGTAGGATTCTGCATATTGTTTAGCAGCATATAAATTATAAGCCTGGATGTAATCATTAGACACTTCATCGCGTTTGGCCAATAAGCCCTTTACATATTCAGGGTCAGATAGAATTTTAGCATAATGACTTCCAGGATACTCGTAGATTATTTGGTCTTGATACGAATTTGCACAAGCCATATCTTTCAGATCAAGACAATTGAGATATAAATAATACAAGGCATCCGGACGGCGTTCGTGCTTAGGAAAATCAGTCAATACCTTTTTTAAACTGGCGGATGATTTCGGATAATTCTCTAATTTTTCCCGATACAAGATCCCTAATGCATACAAGGATTCTGCAATTTTATTTTTGGCAACTACAATTTCTTCCGGACTATTCGGGATACTGCTCAGAATTTGCGCCAGATCTGATTCCAGTGTATCCGATTCTTCTTCGGTGCGTTCTACTTTAATTTCATTAATCGAAAAGCTGTTTTTATTTTTTCGTCTCCAATTGTCTTCCAGAGTGCGCTCACCCCAGTTTTGCTCAAATTCCGAACGTCCCCGATTAATAGATCGTTGGTCATATGCAAAGAAACTACTGGTTTGCTTTTTGCTATCTTGTTTTTTTTCTACTTCCCGTCCAAAAGGTCCGGCTGAGAGGGACTCTAATTCAGCAAATCGATTTCTGAGATCCTTGTTATTAATGTTATTATTAGTGGGTTCTGCATTTTTTGCCTTTCGGGCATTTTTTAATTGAATGGCGAGGGCTCTTTTTTCTTTTACAGTGAGTCCGGATATTTTTAATAAACTATCTTGTAACGCAATGATTTGCAAGTGTTGGGCAATCTCTTCCAAATTAGCAACCAGCTTACTCACTTTTATGCGGCGCTCATCATTTTTACCAAGCATGGTTAGCGTAGAGTCATAATATAATTTTGACTTTAAATAATCCTGATCATCAAAATAAAGATCTCCTAACTTATTGTAGACATCAGCCTTTTGAGAGTTTCCGGTATTGGCTGCTTGCAAGGCCAAATTCAATTGTTCAATCGCCTTTGGTTTATTATTTTGTTTTAAACTAATTAGGGCTAAGGAATAATACAATTCACCCTGGTAATCTTTATTCTTAGGGTCCTTCAACAAAGATTCAATCCCGGCAATAATTTTATCTGCATCGGCACCCTCTGAAGATTCATTCAGCAATAAATTCATCCGGCAATGAAAGGCCAGATCATAACCAGGTTTCAACTCCTTACATTGTGTAAAATATAAGTTAGAAGATTCTAGTCGATTGGCTTTTTGATAGAGTTGGCCCAGTATAAAAGCATATCGTGCCTTCAGTTTTTTCTTCTTACTAAATTCAATTGCATTTTTTAAAGCTCCAATTGCCTTTTCTTCTTTGTTAGTTTTTAAATATAAATCGGCAAAACTGGCATAGAGTTCTCCCTTCAATTTTCGAGGCGTTAAAGGATCTGCTTCTGCGCGTTTTAATAGTTGCTCCGCTTCAAAGTTTTTTCCACGCTCTACCAAATTTTTAGCCGCCCAAATTAGACCTTCCCAAAACGCGGGATAATGTGGTACGAGCCAGGATCCTTCGTTAATTATTTTTTTATTGGATTTTTCAGCTTCTGATTCAGACTTGACCGGGCTTTTTAAATTGGCTTCTTTTGTCGGTTCAGGCTTGGGGGTGCTGGTTGCTGGAGGACTGGCTTTCTTAGGATTCTTTTTTGCTTTGGCTCGTTCTTTTTGTGCTTCCTTTTTTTCTTTTGCTTTTTGCTCTGCTGCTTTTTTCCGATCTTTTTTCAGTGCTTCTGCATCCTTCTTTTTTTCCTTAATGGTTTTCTCTTTGATCTTTTTGGATTTGATTTTATTTTTTACCGGATCAAATTCCTGAATAAAAAATTTGAACGAATTTTCAGCTGTTTCAAAATCTTTTTTCAAGTATTGCGCTTTACACAAAATTAAATAGCAATCATCCGACCAATGACTTACCCGATGGGAAATAACCACATTGGAAACTTTTTCAATTGCTTTATCCAGCCTGGCCTTTTGTGGGTCAATACTTTCAATCGCATTATATGGAAATACGCTAAGGGTTTTACTAAAATTATCCTTATAGGATTGGTCGATTTCAGCTAAACATTCCTGCATTAATTCATTGGCATTAAAATATCCATTGTATTTTGCAGTCGTGTTATGATAGAAGCGACCTAAGGCTGAACTTTGACCTTTTTTCCTGTGTGTAACGCAAGCGTTAGAAACAAACAGGGATACAAATAATAAACTACAAAGGAATCTTATGGAATACTTCATGAATTTCCGGGGAATGTCTTTTATAACTAAAATTGGGCAAATTTATTGTAAATAAATTAATTTAAAGATGGCTTTTGACTGGAATGCAACTAAGAAATGGATTCGGGAGCACCTGGAGAAGAAGTTTTTAATCATCATTCGCAATGAAGAGACCTTTGAAGAGACGGCAAATTACAGGTTGACCCTTCAAAATATCTATTTATTGCTGTGCACCCTGATTTTAAGCCTGGGAATCATCCTTTTTCTATTGATCGCTTTCAGTCCAATTAAACGCTATGTGCCTGGATATGGGGATTTGCGATCCCAATCTGAGTTTATTAAGCTAGAGCAAAAGGTCAATACGCTAGAACAAGAAATAAGTGCCCGGGATACCTATATCCAAAGTATTAAACGGATTTTAACAGGAAACCCGGAAACCACTGACGACGTAACGAAAAACATTCATATTAAACAAGAAAAACCGGAACCACTAGCTAAAGTACGGGAAGACAGCCTGTTACGCGCTGAATTTGAAGCCAACCAAGCCATCGAAGCGCGTTCAAAAAATCAAAACAGTCCCAATAAACCGCAGGTCAGTTCGGTTAATTTTAAAACCGGCGAACGGGAAAGTTTTACGGATCTCAATTTTGTCAGCCCCATTCGTGGTCCTGTTGGTGCTTCCTATGATCCTTCAAAAGGGCACCTGGGTGTCGACATTATAGCTCCAAAGAATACGCCCATTAAGTCCATCCTAGACGGAACGGTGATCCAGTCGGATTGGTCTATTGAAAACGGACATACCATAGCGATTCAGCACAGCAATAATTTGTTGAGCATGTATAAACACAATTCCGCACTTCTCAAAAAGGCCGGTTCCCGGGTCAAAGCCGGGGAAGCAATTGCCATAATTGGAAATACAGGTACATTGACCAGTGGGCCCCATCTTCATTTTGAATTGTGGTACAAAGGTCAAACGGTTAATCCGGTAGAGTATATTCGCTTTTAAGGGTCAGGCTCTCCAGGCTAAAAAACCCTTGATCCAAATGGAATTCAAAGCTATTTCTTTGATAGAATTGGGGTTTATGTTTACTTTTAATTTTTAATTGCTGTTTATGAAAAAAATATCCTGTATTATTTGGGTTTTAAGTGCAACCATGATGTCGGCTCAAAATCCTTTGCAATCTTTAAAAGAAGCCAACAAAGATCTTTTTCAACTTTCAGATAGCCTTCGTAATTTAGAACAGCTGTTAGGCAGAGGAGGAATAGATACCCTTCAATTTGTGGAATCCAGCGGCGAAATCCTGGCCCAAATCAGTTCATTAGCCTATTCCAATTATGATAACTATGCCCGATTGGATTATTTTACTCCGGAAGAGCCAGCATCGCCACCGGTCCCTCAAATGGGTGCCATGGCAGATGCCGTTTACCAACAGCAGGATACCATTCCGGAATCCGGTCCTGAAAACATGCCGGAATTTAAAGCTCCTATGAATCCTATGAGCTTGATCACTGGCTCCGGACGACGCACGGCTTTTAAAATACGGTATGGGATGTTTTGGAATGGACTGTCACAAGCTTCGGAAAATAAGGCGATCAGCTATCCTGAATTTAAAACCGGAAAATCTTTTAACTGGTTTGGTGAATTTGATATTTTATTACAAACTAAACTTGGAAAAAACAGAGGGCCGCTTTCTATATATTATGGTATTGGTTTTGACCGTCGTCATTTTTCACAAGACGAAAACGTACAAGTACTCAGCACAATAAACAAGCAAGCAAGTTTTAGTTTGGATTCTATTACCAAGTTCGAAAAATCTACCCTTCATTTATCGTATTTGAGGATTCCTGTTGGTTTGCAATACAAAAAAAATAAACTGGCGCTCAATGTCGGAGGTTATTTTGGTTTTCTGACCGCTCACGAACAATCCCTGGAATTTAAAACGGCCAATGATGAAGAAGCCCTTTTGTTTTTAGATAAGAATTATGATTTTACAAAAACTATTTATGGTATCAGTGCCTCTATCGGTTACAGACGTCTGCATCTGGGTTTTAATTATGATTTGAATCCCCTATTTGATAAATCCAAAGACTATGATTACAAGGCCTGGAGAATCGGCCTGCTCATTTTTTAAAGCAAACATCCCATGACAAAACCGGAAGTATTTTTTGAGAAACTAGCTTATTTATTTTATTCGATCGCCAATGCAGATGGTCGCGTTAAAAAGCAGGAATTGCAAATCCTCCATCAGGAAATCAATACCCTGTGGAAAGCACAGGATGATCCGGTAGATGAGTTTAATACGGATTTAGTATTTGAAATGGAGGCTGTTTTTGAATGGCTGGAAGACAATCGCTATGAATCTTTAGATGCCTTCAATGAATTTAAAGATTTTGCTTTATCTCATAAGAATTTGTTTGACTCCGAAACGGCTTCGAAAATTATGCATACCGCCCATGCGATCGCACATGTTTTTAAAAGCATTAATCATCAGGAAGAAAATATTTTGCACAAACTGGAAGCTGTTTTGAAGAATGTGGAATTAAAATAAAGGCTGAACCACTATTCTCTATTTCTTTTAGAGTAACTCTTCTAAATCAGCTATATTTTTATTAAGTTTTTACTGATCGATTTTCCTTTCAAATCAGAGATTCGCAGGCAATACCAGGCTGCCGGTAAATCCACTAAAGAAATTTTATGGTTTAATTGATTATGTGCTGATTGAAATGACCTAACTTGTTTGCCATTGAAATCAAATAATTCTAGATACAGTTCGGGAAAATAACTCGAATCCGTACTGCTTAGATACAATTCGTCTGTAATTGGATTGGGATATAATTTGATGGTTTTAGTCCAATCGTGATTAGACCATTGCGACAAACTATCACATTCGCTATTAATCACAGGACCCAATGCATAATTTGGCATGATGGGCAAGCCTCCTACCATCCAAGCTTCAAGTTCAATTTTTCGAAGTTCTACATTTGAGGATAGTCCCCTTTCGTTCGGGTGATTGATCACATGTAAATAAATATTACCAGAATGACAACTTAAATATATTTTACCATCATTGGCCAATGCCATTTGATAAAATCCAGTTGTAAAAAGATCCCGATAGAAATATCCGTCCCAGTGTCCCACGGTATCTACAAAGGCATTCTTCTCAGATTCGTACAAATCATACTGCCATATTCTAGAATAATCATTAATGTACAAGTATCTGGAATTTGGTGAAACTGCTATACTGGCCTCTTTAAAAGATGGATTTACGTAAGTTGGAAATTGCTTTGCATTGGACAATTTACCAGTACAGCGGTCAAAATCAAAAACCTGGATCCCATAATCAAAACTATACTTGATAAACTTTGTTCCATCCGGACTAAAAATACTATTCCCGCTCCAGTCATAGATCCCCCCATGCTTTCCAATGTCTTGTGTTGCATGTAAATGAATACCCGTTGGATCAATTAAATAAATATAATGCCGGTTGAGACCATATTTTTCAATCACCAACCACCAGTCTCTCCCATTTGCATGCCGGCAATATGCCATGTGAGATTTATGCAGATTCTCAGCTAAAATCAATTCATTTTTGGATTCAACCCGATATTTATTGCTTACCTGATTTTTCTTTATCGTTGTCATTAAAAATTTGTCTCCTACAACTGATCTGTATGGGTCGCTAGGATTCGGATTGTAACTAATAGAAATATGAAGTAATCGGTAATAATCGGATGATCCAGGGTATGGCAAAAGTATATGACTATAAGCAACCGGATAAAACTCGGGACTAAAATCATCTCGAACCTTTCCTGGATTTAATCCATCACCATTTTCGATAATAGAAAAATCAGTACCATATAAATTCAATCCTTCTGTAAATAATATTAATTCGCCTTTTGCATTACAAATTGAAGTATTAATCAAATCGGTTTTAGAGTAATTTGAATTACTAAAATACTTTTGCAGGCTTGTGTTTGCATTAAAAGTAAGCTCAACAATGCCATGTTTAGGGTTAACCAATGCATTATTGTCATAGCCAACGATCCATACCATGCTTTGATTCTGTGCTATTGCAAAATTCGCTATTAATAAAAGATAAATAATAAAATTGAATGGAATCAGCTTCATTTTTTCTGCTATTCTGCTTTAAAAAAAGAACCAACTATTGTAGCATATTTTCCTTTAAGCCTAAAAAACCAAAAACCAGGTGGTAAATTGTGGATATTGATCTTGCATTCAATATTGATTCGGCCCCAACATTAACAAATAGATTATTCATTATATGATGATTATAATTGCGAATGTAAGTAGTTGGCGGTTTCCTTGAGTCCGTTTCGTCGGATAGCATTTAAAACCTGGAATTCATCCATATCTGGATTTCTTCTGTTCTGTACTAATTCTCTAAAAGCTTCAACTGCTATTTCAGGGTTTAAATCAATTACATCTGCAAGAAATTCATCTGCAGTTTTAACACTTAAACCAAAGGTGGAAAGATACTCTGCTGGAAAATCTTTTACGTTATTCGTAACTATAATTTGCGCTCCGGATTTGATCGCTGCCGCCAATATATGTTTATCCTTTTCATCTGATAATTTAAGAGAATCAATTAGTCCTTCATAGTCCTTAACCATTGCATCTGGAAATGCTTGAATGGCTCTTTCCGTTCGTTTTGTTATTTCAAATGGATCAATATTATTTCTCTTCATTACTGTCTCCCATTCTTCAAAAATATCTCTGCTCCACTTAATTGTAAATAAATTATAATGCGCAAACCAGAAAACCAAATCTCTAATTTCAATTGGATAAATTATATTGGTGTCCAGTAAACAGGTAAATTTAGTACTAAATATCATAAAGACCTGATTCTTCGTCTGCTTTCATCATATCAATTAGTAAACTTTTTTGGTAGATTTTCATCCTGCTTTTATATTCTAAAACATCTTCCACTCTTATTCGTCTATGCCTTCCTACTTTTGTATATGGAATTTTATTATCTTCAAGTAAACTAACTAGAAACGGACGTGAACAACCTAGCATTTCTGCAGCTGTTTGTGTTGTAACTTCGCTAAAATCAGATACAATAGATACAGAATGCCCTTTGCTTAATTTATACAAAACGGACGCAAGCAATTTTAGAGCACGTTTTGGAATTTTAATTTTCTCTTGAGTTTCTTCAATTTCAATTTCCGGATTTTCAGACTTTAATACTTTTAGAGCTGATTCAAGAATCTTATAAGAAGCAAGTGCTGCAATACGTTCATCTTTTGTTGGCCTTGTCATTTCTTTTATTGTAGGATTCATATTTTGGACTTTATTTGCAAATTTATACGAAATATATGAATTAAACGAAATAAACGAATATTTAGCCTGTTGAATATTATCTTGAGTTCTAACAGTTGGTGTAATAAAGGATTCATTTCTCTTCCTAATCTTCCTTTGTAAATCTATGTATTGCAGGCATTGGGTACATTGTACCAATTGACCTTTGTCATAGCTTATTATGACAGGTATCAGGCATCTTGGTTTAGCTGCATACTAACTTGCATTAAAATTTAGTATGATAAAAGAAGTAGAAGGAGATATCCTGTTAAGCAAAGCAGATGCGATTGCGCATGGTGTAGCACCAATGGATCATTTTGATACCGGATTTGCATTCAGTATCCGTGAGAATTACCCGTCGATGTATAAGGATTTCAGACATTATTGTCAAACCTTTCATCCTAAGCCCGGGGAAGTGTGGTTATGGCAAAGTGCGGATAAGCGGAAAATTTTCAATTTACTGACTCAGGAAGCTGCGCCGGCTGCATCGGCTCATCCGGGAAGGGCCACTGCTTCCGCCATGCGGCATTGTTTGAAAAATTTGGTCAGGCAATTAGAAAAAGAGGGCATAAAAAGTCTTGCGATTACTAAATTATCAACCGGTGTGGGCGGTATGGATTGGAATGAGGTTCAATCCATCCTCCATGAATATTTAGATGCATTGGCTATTCCGGTTTATGTCTATTCAGTTTATCGAAAAGACATTCAGGCTACTGAAGTTTGATGCTCAAGCTATAGAAAATTAAATTCGTTTCAGGAATGGAACTGTTTGGGCTACGCTTTCTGTTTAGTAGAATATGGATCTTTTTTTATTAATTCTTGGTTTTACATCTTTGCTTATTGGATTAATAGGAGCAGTGTTGCCTCTTCCGGGTCCGCCGCTTAGTCTATTAGGAATCCTATTGATACATTGGACTAAAGCCTATGAGTTTTCATCAAATACTTTATGGACCTTAGGCATTCTGACGATAATGATTACGATATTGGATTATTTAATCCCGGCCCTCGGATTGAAGAAATACGGTGGTTCGAAAGCAGGGATGTGGGGAAGTATGCTAGGACTTATAATAGGCATGGGATTAGGTCCATTAGGTATCTTTATAGGCGCGTTTGCCGGTGCTTTGATCGGTGAGCTTTTAGTTGGTAAAACATCTTCACAGGCCAGTAAAGCAGCATGGGGGACTTTTATGGGGTTCTTATTTGGAGTGGTTTTAAAAGTTGCCCTTTGTATTGCTATGATTTGGATTGCAGTGGCTGCTTTGTTTTAAAAGACTCTGGTATTGGAGCCCAATGATGAATGAAATCGTTTTTCATTTTTTTTGAAATATATATTAGCCATAACAATACCAGTCATTGTAAAGACGATCATTCCAATACCTATTTCCCGAATGCTTATGGGGATATAAGAATTGAATGGAGATTTAAAAATTAAAAAAAATAGTAAAACACCCCAACTTTTATAGATGGACTCTATAAAATATTGGATTTTAAATTTTCTCATAGTTCCCCAGACATGGAGAAATGCTTCATCCTCTAATTTATTGTAATCAAAAATCATGGCTTGGTTTTTTTTATGATGAATTAAATTCTTCTACTATGTTCAACCAAATTTAAACTTAAATTTACAAAACTGGATTTAATTCATGTTAAATTGATATGCCATTTTTCAATGGTCATTGTTCGGTTTATCGAAACGAAGGGGAACACAGTTAGGGCTAATTTTGCCCGTATTCAATCTGGGATATTATCCATTTGGATGCTTGCCAGATCAATTACTAAGCCTGGTAATTCATAAAATTTCTTAGAGTCTCATCTGGTTAGGATTTATGCTTTCTGATGTAATGTGGCTATTTTTAAAAAAATAATTTACAAAATACTTGACATGTCGATTTATTCGTCTATATTTGTCGAATAATTACGAAACACAATAAGCCCTCTTTTTGTGTTCAAGTCTTTGATAACGAATAGATTATTTTAAATAGCTGTGGGGATTGGGTGGGTTTTTCGAAGAAAAACCTGCCTCATCCTGAAAGCAACCGGAACTTTCGTCTGCTGTAAATTTTTAAAACACGTTCTATGATAAGTTTAACCAAGGTTTTCCTATGCATCTGTCTGTACATACTTATTTTTCCCTTCGTTATGGTACCCTCTCTCCGGAGCAAGTGGTCTCAACAGCTGCGGAAAAGGGCATTCGCATATTGCCGATTACCGATATCAACAATTGCTCGGCAGCCTATGCTTTTGCTCAGCTTTGCGAAAAACGGGGCATTCGCCCCATCTATGGACTGGAATTCCGTCAAGGGAATCAATTCCGCTACACCGCCCTGGCTCAAAATGCAGAGGGCATCCGTGAAATCAACGAACACCTTACCCAAGCTTCCTTTTCCGGAACAGAGCTTTCCTGCAGAGCACCGCAATGGCAACATTGCTTCGTCATCTACAAGCAGCCGCCCTGCGCCATCAAAGATCTCTATGCCCATGAATATATAGGTATAAGGCCTGCGGAAGTGCCTGCCCTCTATTCTTCTGCCTTGCGTCCTGACGTGGACAAGCTCGTAGTTTTCAGCCCAGTTAGTTTCCTTAATGGGCAGGGCTTTCGCATCCATAAATTACTTCGCTGCATCGATCTCAATATCATCCTGGGAAAACTCGAATCCTCCGATTGCGCTCATCCGGACGAACTGTTTTATTCTCCTGATCAGCTCCGCGAATGCTTTTCCCAATATCCGCAAATTATTGCCAACACAGAATTCATTCTGGAATCCTGTGTTTTTGAAATGCCGGCTTCAACTGCCAATAATCGCAAAACATTTACCGGAGAAATTGAAGGGGATTATAAACTTCTGGCAAAACTCGCTTTTCAGGGTTGCCGGCGACGTTATGGCCTGCATAACGATCGCGCCATAGATCGCGTACGCCGCGAATTACAGGTAATTTACCGAATGGGTTTCAGTGCTTATTTTTTAATTACCTGGGATATCGTGCGCTATGCTCAAAGTGCCGGATATTACCATGTGGGTCGCGGTAGTGGCGCCAATTCAATCGTAGCATTTTGCCTCTATATCACCGATGTAGATCCTCTGGAACTCGATCTGTATTTTGAACGCTTTATCAATCCGCATCGCACCAGTCCACCGGATTTTGACATTGACTTTTCCTGGAGCGATCGCGATGATGTCACTGAATATATTTTCGAACGCTATGGCCGATCCTACACGGCTCTATTAGCCACCTACAATACCTTCAAAGGAAAATCCATCATTCGCGAATTGGGAAAAGTGTTTGGTTTGCCAAAAGCAGATATTGATTGTATCGTAGACCAACCTTTGGCTAGCCATAAACACCATGCCTACGCCAAACACATTTTTAAATACGGAAAAGCGATTGAAAAATTTCCCAACTATCTGTCGATCCATGCCGGCGGTATTCTGATCTCCGAACGACCACTCAGCTATCACACCGCGTTGATTCAAATGCCCAAAGGATTTCCCATTACGCATTTTGATATGTACGGTGCCGAAGATTTACAGTTTCATAAATATGATATACTCAGTCAACGCGGACTGGGACATATTAAAGATGCAGTGGATCTGATAAAGCGCAATCAAGGAAAATCTATAGAGATCCACGACATCACGGCCATCAAAAACAATGATCGGGTAAAATCGCAATTGCGCTCAGGGCATTGCATCGGTTGTTTCTACATTGAATCACCTGCTATGCGCGGTTTACTCAATAAGTTGCGTTGCGATACTTATGTCCATCTGGTTGCTGCCAGCAGCATTATTCGACCGGGTGTAGCGCAATCCGGTATGATGCGGGAATACATTGAACGATTTCATCATCCGGAAAAAGTACAATATCTGCATCCGGTTTTTGAGGAAAATCTGCGCGAAACGTTTGGCGTCATGGTCTATCAGGAAGATGTGATGAAAATTGTGCATCACTTCGCCGGATTGGATCTGGATGAATCCGATGTTTTACGTCGCATCATGACCGGCAAACGGAAAAGTTCGGATACGTTTCGATTGTTGATGGAAAAATATTTTAAAAACTGCAAAGAGCGCGGTTATCCGGATGAATTAACGCATGAAGTCTGGCGGCAGATTGAAAGTTTTAGCGGCTACTCTTTTTGTAAAGCGCATTCGGCTTCTTTTGCAGTGGAATCTTTTCAAAGTTTGTATTTAAAATCGCATTTTCCGCTGGAATTTATGGTCGCCGTGATTAATAATTTCGGTGGATTTTACAATACGGAATTGTATGTACACGAAGCCCGAATGTGTGGAGCAATGATTCACGCACCCTGTGTCAATAACAGCAATTATCTTACCGACATCCATGGCCAACAGGTATGGATTGGTTTTATTCATATTCAATCGCTTGAACAAGCAATTGCAAAACGCATCGTTCGCGAACGCGAATGCAAGGGTCCATATCTCAATCTGGAAGATTTTATACGACGCGTACCGATGGGACGCGAACAATTGCATTTGCTCATCCGGATGAATGCTTTGCGTTTTACCGGACTCAGCAAAGGCGAATTAATGTGGGAAAAAAACGCAGTCCCCGAAATGGGAAAAACACAAATCGCGCATTCTTATTTGTTTCAGGATGAAAGCGAAGCGTTTGTTATGCCCGGTTTGGAGGAAGGAAGGTTTGATCAGAGCTTTGACGAAATAGAGCTATTGGGATTTCCGCTTTGCAATCCTTTTGACTTGCTGGAATCGGAACAAACGGATTGCATCCTGTCCAAAGATTTAAAAAAATATATGAACCGAACGGTTCAGTTGCTGGGCTATTATGTCACACAAAAACCGGTACGCACCAAACAAGGCAAGTTAATGGCTTTTGGAACCTGGCTGGATCGCGAAGGACAGTATTTTGATACCACCCATTTTCCTCCTGAATTGGAAAAATCACCTTTTCAGGGAAGAGCTTGCTACCTGATTACCGGAAAAGTCGTTGACGATTTTGATTTTGCAAGTATCGAAGTAAAGTCAATGAAAAAGTTGGCTTATGTAAAGGATGAGAGGTATTAAAATAAAATAATGATGATGTCAAGAATCAATTCATACTATAATATTATTTTGAATACTAATATTAAAATTACATAAAATTAAGTATTGACAACAAGAAGATTAAAATGATATATTTGATTATTAAAAAATTAAACAATGAAAACACTTTTATGCCTTATTATTTTAATATGCCTCTGCTCTTGTGGAAAAGATATAATTGAAATGAAGCAGCATGAAATAAAGTACTTATCTTCTAGAATGAGTAGTAATTTAATGAGTTACAATTGCTTTTGTGAAGTAGCAGGTAATGGCCAACAGACACCTCAATGCACATTATCATGGGATGCAAATGGCAAACCAAAGTGTGCTGCTACAAACTGTACTGATTGTGATATTGAATTTTGTTATGATGGAATTCGATTACCAGATACAAGAGGAGGAGGGATAGCCATTTTAAATGATACCGTCCTAATAACAAGTAATCAAAACGTAATTTTTGGATGGAAAACTAAAATAACTTTAGAATACGAATCTAATGACACATTATTTTTTAGACGAGAATCGTTAGTGGACTCTAACTTAATATTTGACCAGCGACTATATAACGCCACTGGTGTTCCTGATATTTACGAAGAAATTGAAAACTACAATTTATGGTTAATCCCGTATAACAAAAATATTCCTGCGTTTAGAATTTATGCACCTCCAAGTTGCAATTCAAGTACAACTGAACCATGTGACGATGAGTGTGAATTAGAGACAGAAGATAATTGCTCAAGATGCAAATGTTGTGGAACAGGAGATTGTGATATGACGCCAGGGATTAAGGGAATCGTTGTAAATAGTATATATTTACATCAAACTAATTAATAAACTAACTTCAAAGCAAAATGAAGTTATTTTTCCAAATAAATTTATATCGGGTTTTTACAATTATTTGCCTTTATCCTAATCTGTTACTATGTAATGAATTAAATAAAGCTAAGGCCTTAATTGATGCAATAAATATCAAATATAATCAAGGTCATTCTTATAGTTATGAAGTTAAATCCTATTATAAATCATCTCAAAAGGTGGATAAAATAAAATTTAATACGAAAGTTTTTGTAAGCAAGAATGCAGGTAATAAATTACCTAAAAGATTTTTTGTATTAGATGAAAATGAATCGTTAATATATTGGTTTGAAAATGACATACTGAGTTTTGTAGATACGGCAACTAAAACAATCCAATGTGAAGAATTAAAGTTACCTTATAACAAACTTAAAAGAGGTAAATTGAATTGGTCCATTTATAGTCCATTTATACTAAATAATTTACTTATTGATACATCAAAGTGGAATTCAACAACCTGTGAGATGCATTTAATTAATGATATTAAAGAAATTAAAATTATTTTAATTAAAACCTTTAAAAACAGCGATAATGCAATCCCAGGATCGCCTAAAATTGGAGACATAAGTTTAATTATTAAACTGAATCCAATGGATACATTAATTACAGAAATTGAGGAAATCTTAAGGGTGGCACCTCATCCGCAGATTACATGTTGGGAGTTTAATAATTATACTTCAAATTTTGATCTATATGATACAAAATTAAAAAACAAGAAAGATAATTTAATTGATTTCAGAATTGTAAGTACACAACAAAAGAGTGAAGTTCGAAAGTATTCTTATTTTATAGGTTCAGAATTTCCTGATACTGTAACCCTTTATTCTGCCATGAATGAAAAGTTATCATTATTGGACATAAATACAAATTATATTTTGATTGATTTCTGGTTCAGAGGTTGTTATCCATGTATAATAGCATCAAAAGCACTCAACAACTTGAGTACTAAATATAGAAAAAACGATCAACTTAAGATAATTGGGATAAATATATTCGATACGGCTTATCATTTAATTGCACCTTATATTGAAAAACAAAAAATTAATTATGATCAATATTTTACAATTAATAAGTGTTTTGCTACTCAATATTTTTCTGGTTATGGGTTTCCTGTACTAATGATCTATGATACTAGAAAGCGTAATATAATTTATTTTTCAGAAGGAGCTGATGAAAATACTGAAAGTGAATTAGAAAATTTTATATCTTTAAATATCTTTAAAAAATGATCTATTTTACTTAAATGGATAAGAATTTTAGTTAATTTTTAGTTTAAATTGAATATTTAAATTCTTCTCCATAGCTTGACGCTTAAATTATTAAATTTGTCAGATTATAATTCAGCATTTTGAAATGTTGGTAAAATTTGGATTGCAGATATTTTCATGGATTTGCTTTGTTAGCTTATGCCTTTCTCAAAAAGAAGA
>CAYMGR010000012.1:9931-23567 GCA_964389985.1 uncultured Saprospiraceae bacterium | reverse complement strand
GCATTGTCTGGTATCTTCCAGATTAAAACATCCCTCCAGCTTCGGCGAGGACGCCTTCAGCAACTCCTCTTTGATTCGTAATTAAATTATCGAAGTTATAGTAAACACAACAATGTATTATTTTAGCATTGCACCATTTTAACATTCAGCATTGAACCATTGCACCATTTTAACAATATTGGATAAATCGAACAGCTACCTACCTCCAATCACAATCACCCATTCCCCAACAATTTTTTCTGAGGCAAGTTGTTCCTTTATTTCTTCCAAACTACCGGTGAAGTACTTTTCAAATAATTTGGAAATCTCTTTAGCAAAACATGCCTGCCGTTGTCCTCCAAAATGTTCGATTAGTTCATCCAAACATTTTAATAAGCGATGAGGAGACTCATATAAAATCATTGTGCATTCTAATTCAGCCAACCATTTTAATTGAGTGGACCGACCTTTTTTTTGAGGAAGAAAGCCATTAAAGAAAAATCGGTCACAGGGTAATCCCGATGCAACAATTGCAGGAACAAAAGCAGTGGCTCCCGGAAGAGCAATCACAGGTATCTGTTCAGCTCTGCATGCTCGTACCAATAAATAAGCCGGATCCGAAATTCCAGGTGTGCCCGCATCTGTCACCAATGCAATGGATTTACCTTCTTTTAATTTATCGACTATGGATTGAAGCGCCTTGTGTTCATTTTGACTATGAAAACTCCGCAAGGATTTATCAATATTGAAATGCATCAGCAATCGATTGCTGACACGCGTATCTTCAGATAAAATAAAATCTACGGTAGACAAAACACCCAGGGCCCTTGGAGTCATGTCAGATAAATTGCCAATTGGAGTTGGTACTAAATATAAACAGGGTTTCGTTTCATTTTTAGTATGTGGCATAATCTATCCTAAAATCAGGCAAGCTCTGACAAACGAAATTGATAGGTTTCGGTAATCATATTGGTTAATAATTTTCTACAACTTTCATCTACAATGGCAGATGCAGCCATTTCATCAGTAGCTTGCAAGGTTATTTCTATATGCTTGCCGATGCGAACATCTTGTATGCCATGAATATCCAGATGATGCATGTTTTTAGTAACTGTTTTTCCTTGTGGATCCAACAATTCCTTGTGGGGCATAATATCAATCTGCGCTTTATATTGTTTCATCAGAAATTTATTTAGGATTAAAAACGTGTATGATTAAACTATACATTAAATGGAGTATGACACAAAAACTTAAAGCCAATGGACCGATCCAAAACCAGGTGCAGATACCTCCAAATAAAAGAATCAATAAGGTAGAATAGCTTTTTAACCAGGCTGTGTCCAAATGAATTTTTAGAATTTTTAAACGACTCACCATTAAATAGGAAAATAACAGAATCAGAACGATAATAAGCCAGCCGGAACATTCTACGGTACTTAAAAAACGGCCATCGATTTCTAAGCCCAGCAAGCCCACAAAAAATAAAGCATTCGCTGGTACCGGTAGTCCTTCAAAAAAATAAGCTTCTCCCTTTCCACTTAGATTATACCGGGCCAGTCTGAAAGCTGCCATAATAGCCAGTAAAAATGCACAGTATGCCAACCAACTAAAATCCGGGAAGTAAACTTCCAAAAAATGAAAAGCTATGTATGCCGGAACCAGTCCAAAGGACACAACATCAGATAAAGAATCTAATTGCAATCCGAGCGCACTGGTTTGATTGAGTTTTCGAGCTGTAAAGCCATCCAGGAAATCAGCCAACACGGCTCCAATGATAAAATACAAACAACCGGAATAGTCAGCCCGATTGATACTTACCAAGGCGCAACACCCAAAAAAGAGGTTTAGACTGGTTATGATATTGGGTATTGAAAACATGCTGTTTTAAACTGCAAATTTAAAGCATTGATACGGAACTTCAGGATAAGCCCGGATTTTTCTAAATTTGAACTTTATTTGAGCATTTTACAGCATTTTAACGCTTTTTGATGTCTATTTCCTTGTAAAATGCGTTCATATAGATAATCCGATTGAATGAGGAAAATTTTTAGGCTTCTTTTTGTATTGGTTTTAAGCTATAATCTTGGCTTGGCTCAGCCCACCAACGACAATTGCAATAATCCAATCATCATCAACGATGTAACCAATTATTGCAGTAAAGTTGCCGAATTTACTAATGTAGCTGCTACCCCTTCAGGATATGGTTCTGCCACTTGTTGGAGCGCTACCAGTACAGATGTCTGGTTCCGATTTAGGGCCTTTTTTACCGATGTCAATATCACCATTATTGGTTCAAATGCCCGAGGAGGGGGTATACCGGGAGGTACTATGGCACGACCTATGGTGGCCCTATACAGAGGGGTCTGTGGGGGTACCATTTCCGAATTGGAATGCGGTGCGGATTTAAGCGGAAACGGGGTTTTGTCTATTTACCAGGGTGGTCTCATTGTTGGGCTGGATTATTACATTCGGGTAGATGGAGTCAATAGCACAACCGGGACCTTCCAAATGTGTATTAATAATTTTAACCCACCGGCTTTACCGGGTCAGGATTGCAAAAATGCCGGCGTGTTATGCGATAAATCGTCTTTTGTCGTACAAAAAGTAAGTGGGGGTGGAATGGATATTGACGAAGCAAATAATTCTTGTTTGGGTGATAATACCAATAGAAATTCCGAATCTTCATCGGTATGGTTTACCTGGAAAGCAGCGACCAGCGGGACACTGACATTTGTATTAAAACCTTTGAATCCATCCGATGATATCGACTTCGCACTCTATGAATTACCCAAAGGAATTCACGTTTGCGATGATAAAGTATTGCTGCGCTGCAATGCAACGGCTCCTCCCTGTGCAGGTCCTACCGGATTGGATTTAGTAGACCAGGATATTTCGGAAGATCTCAATTGCCATAGTGGTGAAAATGGTTTTTGTAAATACATAGAGATGGTTCAGGGTAAATTTTATACCCTGATTGTCAATAATTTTACGAATACGGGTGTTGGTTTTTCAGTAGAGTGGGGTGGTACCGGAGAATTTGCCGGACCTGAATCCAATTTTGGAATTTACCCTCCCAGCGGACTCAAATGCGAAACGGATTTTCAAGTTGTTGATTCTTCAACATTTGCAACAGGAAGTATCATCCGCTGGACCTGGAATTTTGGAAAGGATGGCATTCCGCAAACCTTTGTAGGCCAATATCCTCCTTCTATCCGGTATAATTCATTCGGAGAAAAATTTGTTACCCTTACTATTGAAACCGATATCGGCTGTAAAGTCACTGAAATCAGAAGGCTTTATGTCGAGCCTTGCTGTGAAGACCTTCCTACTCTTTCATTGTCGGTTGACAGTACCCGTAATCTGACCTGCTTCGGTTCTAACGACGGGATGATTGCCGTGAAAGGGAATCAAGGGACTCCATTTGATGAGGATTTAAATGGAACAACAACCTTGTATTATCAATTTAGTTTGGACGGGCAGGAATATAGTTCGACCAGTCGGTTTACCAATCTTCCGGCAGGCAAACATATTATTTACGTTCAGGACCGAAAGGGATGTCTGGATTCTTTAGAAATAATTTTACTGGAACCTCCTAAAGTAGTTCCCAATGCAGGGACTGATCTGGAAATTAATTTAGGAGAAATAATAGATTTAAATGCAAGCACCGCTCCAAATGACGCCTACGTTTATAAATGGGTTCGCGGAGCAAATATCAATTGTCCTGATTGTCAAAACACCAGTGCCCTCCCTATAAAGGATGGATTTTATACGGTATTATCTACAAATGATCGGGGTTGTTTTGGATTGGATTCTATTTTTGTCCACGTCATTAAAAATTATGACGTGTTTGTTCCTAATGTATTTTCACCTAATGGCGATAACATCAATGATCTTTTTGTGGTGAATGGCCCCAAATCATTAGTCAAGGTCGATGTGTTACAAATTTTTGACCGTTGGGGTAATTTAGTATACGAAGGAAAAGATCTGATTCCCAATAATCCGACGATGGGTTGGAACGGAAGGGCAGGAGGGCAATCTTGTAATCCGGGTGTTTATGTATACCTTATCAAAGCGCGCTTTTTGGATGATTATGTTGAAACAATCAGCGGAGATTTAAGTCTGATACGCTAATGATGAAAGCTTTTGGATTGGCTGTTGCATTGCTTGTTTTAAGCGCTTGTTCTGAAGACCAGAAATTGTATTCGGATCTGGATGCCTCCAAACTTATTAATAAGGAATTATTAAATGAGGTTCATATAATTTATAGCGATTCCGCTAAAATTGAATTGCGGATTAAAGCACCTCAAATGATTCGTTATACGGAATCCAACCTGGAAAAGGAAGAATTTCCTAAAGGACTGCAAGCATTTATTTATGATGATCAAAATAATCTTGTAAACACATTGGCCTCTAAATATGCGATTCGGATTCGCAATGAAGGTAAAACCTATTTGAGAGATAGCGTTATTTTTTCAAGTGTAAATCAGGAAGTTTTAAAGACCTCCGAATTAGTTTGGGATGAAATTTTAGGGATCATTCATACCGACAAATTTGTTCGGATCATCCGGAAAGATGAAATTATTCAAGGTTATGGATTCGAAACAGATCAACGCTTTAAAAAAGGAAGCATTAAAGCGATCGATGCGATTATTCCGGCTTCTAAACTGTACAAGGAAGAACATCCCTAATTAAATGATCGGCACATGACATTTTTACTCATAGTATTTTTTTTAATTTTAACAGCTCTTTTTTCCGGAGCTGAAATTGCATTCATTACAGCCAATAAGCTGGCTGTTGAAATCAAGAAGAGTCGGGGAAGTGGAACCGGTTTTGTTTTATCCCGTTTCTTTAATCATCCGGATGAATTTATTGCTACGCTGTTGGTCGGAGTTAATATTTCCATTGTGGTTTTGAGTTATTTGATTACGGATTTTTTAGAATCTCCGATAAGCTTAATGACTCAAAGCCCGGGCGTTCACCTATTTATTAATACACTCTTGGTGACGTTGATTATTTTAATCCTGGGCGAGTTTATTCCAAAAGCTTTTTTTAGATTGTATTCAAACCGGTTTTTGCAAATTACAGCCTATCCGCTTCTGTTCTTTTATTGGTTACTCTATATTCCATCCAAATTATTATCAGGGATCGCTTCTTTTTTTATTAGTAAAATTCTTAAACAGGAGGCTTCCAAATCCCGCACGCGATTTAGTTTGATCGACCTTGAAAATTATCTGCACGGACCCATCAAAGTTTCAGAAGAAGACGTAGATACAGATATTTTTAAAAATGCCTTAAACCTCCGACAAATTCGGGTAATCGAATGCATGGTGCCCCGTACGGAAATGGTCTATGTAGATATTAATGATCCACTGGAAGATTTGGTAAAAGCATTTACTGAATCCAATTTATCCCGAATCATTGTGGTTGATGGTGATATTGACAATGTAATGGGTTATATCCATCACCAGCAATTGTTTAAAAGTCCGGAAGATATTCGATCCATCATTATGGATATGCCTTTTGTGCCGGAAACTCAAAACGTCTATGACCTCATGTTGCGCATGAATAAATTGAGATTGTCAATTGCTTGTGTTGTGGATGAATTTGGCGGAACTTCCGGAATTATCACTTTAGAAGATATTCTGGAACAAATTTTTGGGGAGATCGAAGACGAACACGATCAGGAAGAGTTTATCGATCAGCAAATCAGTGAAAAGGAATTTTTGTTTTCCGGGCGTCTGGAATTGCAATATCTCGAAAATGAATATGGGATTAAACTACCCGAAGGCGAATATCATACGCTTAGTGGCTATTTGGTGACCACTACAGGATCCATTCCAATTCAAGGCACTGAAATTGAATCCGACGGTTATAAATTTATTTTTGAAATGGTCAGCGACACCAAAATTGAAATGGTTCGCATGATCCATCTCAGCTGATGCTGTAATTCCAATATAATTTTCCTTTCTGCGAGATCTTTAGGACATTCTTTTTTTGTTGCTGATTAAAAATTCATACAGTTATTGGAAAATGCTATCTGCGTTAATCTGCGCAATCTGCGGGACACTCTTCTCATGCTACTTAGATAAATTTACCTTGTAAAATAATTCCCTCTGCGTAAATCTGCGAGATCTGCGGGACAATCTTCTTTGTTGCTGATTACAAGGTCATACCTCTCAAGGATGTAGGCCAAGCGTACGCCCAGCATCGGAGTCCAATTCAATTATTTGCATGCGTTTTCAACAGGGATCTGTTCTTGATTTTCTTTATGGATTTGAATAGGTTTCCAATCTGCTTCAACCGGAGTCCAGGCACCTACATTTTCATTCAGTAAAACCGCAAAGGCCTTTTGATTAAATTGCAAGGACTGGACATCATTGCTACAGGATTCACCCTTTGCATTAATCGTAAAACTTGCCAGGTTGAGCAGTTTGTCCCAAAGGATTTGATAATTTTTACCTTTTGCTAAAATGCTTACCACCTGGTCGAAATAAGCAGATTGTTTTAAGTTTGCCCATATAACTTTACCGTCAGGACTCATTTCCAAATAGATTAGCCCACCTTTTTTAGAATACCCATCTCCAACAATCATTAAATTTCCGGATGCATTAAAACAAGCATTTTTAAAGACATACTCCGTACCGTTATTGGCAGCATAAGTTTGACTCCATAAAATTCGTCCGTCTAATGTTGTTTTTACAATAAATGCTTCGGTACGATTACTGATGCGGTATTCAATTTTACCGATAAAATAGAGATTACCGGCTTTGTCCTGGATTAATTTATTAAAATGCCAATCCGTGATCAGGTCATAATCAAAATGAAAATTGCGGTATTGCATTAATTCACCTTTAGGATCTACCATTTGAAAGGTGTTGATCCAATATTTTTTTCTAAGTTCACCATTTATGTAGGCACCTTTTTGCTTGTAGCTGATCATAAATTTTTGATTGTTCAATACAATCACATCCTGCCAAACTTCCACTGCTGATAATTTACGAGACCACTTACACGTACCGTTCGCATCAAATAAATGCAAACAGGCTTCATATGCATCTGACGAAGGATCTTTAGTCGGCAGCAGGCAATTGCCCGCAGCATCAACAGCCATATCGCCTTTGTCAATTGTTTTATATTGATTTGATCCTTGCGCCCAAACGATGTCCTGTTGATTATTTAATTTACAGATGAGTTTATTTCGGTCTTCTCCAAAATTTCCGGAAATATATCGATCAGCACCCAACGGACAAATTTGCTCAAAGCGCACATTTTGTGTTTCAATACTATAGCTAAAGAGCTTGTATTGTTTAGCAGCCATATTGGTTTGCAGGATATATGCATTTTTACCAGACTTCTCTTTGCTGGCAGCTTGCGCATACGTGGATGTTTCACCACAAAACAGTAATTCACCTGAATCATTCAAAACCGCATCACAGCTCAGCCCTTTTGTTTGCAAAAGGATCGCTTTTTGATCAGAATCCACCTGCGAACAGCCGATAAACATAAAAGTGAATAAAAATAAATGAGATGTAAAATATAATTTCATAATGGAGCTTACAAATGGTTAATTGTAAATTGTAAATGGTTAATTGTAATTGGTAAGGTGATTATTTATTTCGTTAGCATTGTTTGGTAATCTTACTCTATTTCGATAAATAACTCAAGGCAATTTAATACTACAGATTTTTTATACTTCCTAACAACAAACAACCATCATCTATCCCCTAACAACTATCCCCTAACACCTATCACCTATCCCCTATTATCTATCACCTATCACCTATCACCTATCACCTATTATCTATCAACTATCACCTATTATCTATCAACTAACACCTATCACCTATCACCTATCATCTATCCCCTAACAACTATCACCTATCACCTATTATCTATCACCTATCCCCTAACAACTAACACCTATCTCCTATCACCTATCCCCTAACACCTATCACCTAGCTATACATCAAACTCAATCGTATCCCCCGCTTTATATCTGTCAGATTTTGGATTTGATTTTTTTATTATTTCTTTGCTTTGATCAATTACACTAATTAACGGGACATCCTCAATTTTATTACCGATTGCTTTCCAGCCTTTAACATCTACAAACTGATGGATCGTCAGGATTTCTTCCATTTTTTCTTTGCGTTGTTTGTATGAAAAAAAGACTTCCGGCTCCGGATGGGTTGTGGCATAATACAATTTCGAATCCTTATGGTCAGTGATAAAACTGAATTTAGTATTTAAAGTCGTTGTTTCAATTTGAAACCGTTTGACCATAGACCAGCCTTTTTCTCCCTCAAAATAAACCGCTGAGATAATTTGTGAAGGATTAAATTTGATGATATAAATTAAATCCGCATAGGCATAGCGGTTATTTAAATCATATTCGGTTATTTCATAGCATCCATTTTTATAAATGGTTAAGAGCTTGTCCCCTCTGTTTAATCCACCTAAATATAAACCGCGCTCTTCGGTATTGAGTCGTCCGGTATTGGGATCATACCAAACTTTTTGCGCACCCAGTGTGCTTTTACCTTTTTCTTTTAAAGTGATTTTGCGAACAGGATATTTAGTAATGATATTTCCCTGACTGCTGCGTCCTTTAATTTCCAATTCACTAAAATCAAATTCAAAACTTTTAATTTTCGCTTTACAACCGGGTGTTAAAAATACACTGACGATTTCTGCTTCTCCTTCCGGATTGGCACTGAAATACAAACTTTTTGATTTAGGATGTCCTTTACTTAAATCATATTCCTTATCCCTGGTAATGCCCGTTACATTAAATCGTTTGGCCATCGCCCGACCGGTTTCACCCTCAAGGTAAATCAGATTATAAGTGGTGCGCTCATCTCCTTTTTTCCAAACATCGACGTGGATAATATCTTTGCCAACGAATGTTTTTTCAGCGATTCGGCTTACAATCATTTTTCCATCTGCACGAAAGACGATGATATCATCAATATCAGAACATTCTTTCACAAATTCATCTTTCTTTAATCCATAACCTATAAAACCATCTTCCCTGTTTACGTATAATTTACTATTGTTTGCGACCACTTGCACCGCCTGAATGGACTCAAATTCCAAAATGCGGGTTTTGCGCTCTTTGCCTTTGCCATATTTACTTAAAATAGATTCAAAATAGGCAATGGCATATTCTGTTAAGTGCGCTAGATCATGTTCAACCTGTTTGATTTCATCAACCAATGCTTTGAGTTGTTCGTCGGTTTGAAATTTATTGTATTTGGAAATTCGTTTGATTCGGATATCCGTTAGATGGATCAAATCATCTCGTGTAATATCGCGAATTAATTTTATTTTTCCGGAACCAGATGTTGCTTTACTTCCGGGAGTGCTGATATATTTCCGCAAACCTGTTTCAATCACTTCCAATACCTGTTCGTAACTAGTACATTCTTCAATATCCCGGTAAATTCTATTTTCAATAAATATTTTTTCAAGAGAAGTCAACTGCCATTTTTCCTGCAATTCAGCTCGCTTGATTTCTAATTCTTTTCGTAGAAGTTCTTTGGTTTGAAAACTAGAAGTTTTTAAAATCTCATTCACAGAAAGAAAAAGAGGTTTGTCGTTTACAATCACACAACTATTCGGGGAGATGCTCACTTCACAATTCGTAAAAGCATAGAGGGCATCTAAACTGACTTCAGGAGAAACACCGGCTTGTAGTTCAATTCGAATTTCTACATCCTTGGCTGTGTTATCAGAAATTTGCTTAATTTTTATTTTCCCTTTTTCAGAAGCTTTAACGATACTCTCAATTAAATTTCCGGTAGTTACACTAAAAGGGATTTCCCGAATGACCAGGGTTTTTTTATCCTCAATTTCGATTTTTGCACGCACTTTTACTTTGCCCCCACGTAAACCTTCATTATATTCAGCTACATTGATCGAACCCCCGGTTTCAAAATCAGGATAAATATCTGCCTTTTTTCCTTTTAATATTTGGATGGATGCTTTTATGAGTTCATTAAAATTATGGGGTAATATTTTGGTAGCCAAACCCACTGCAATTCCTTCAACCCCCTGAGCCAATAATAATGGAAATTTCATGGGCAAGGTCTCAGGCTCTTTATTCCGGCCATCATACGATAATTGCCATTTGGTAGTGTCCGGATTAAAGGCAACTTCTTTAGCAAATTTACTGAGACGGGCTTCGATGTATCGGGGTGCTGCTGCCGAATCCCCGGTTCTAAAATCACCCCAGTTTCCCTGGGTTTCTATCAATAAATCTTTTTGTCCTAAATTGACCAAAGCCTCTCCAATCGCAGCATCACCGTGAGGATGATATTGCATAGTATGCCCGATCAAATTGGCAACTTTATGAAAGCGGCCATCCTCTTTTTCATACATGCTGTGAAGAATCCTCCGTTGCACCGGCTTCAATCCATCTTCTATGGTTGGAACAGCACGCTCCAAAATTACGTAGGATGCATAGTCCAGAAAATAATCCTGGTACATTCCGTCAAGCGTAATGATATGATCTGAATTAGGCTCGGGTACTTGGGGTTTCATCTATCGTATTTGCCACAAAGATAACAGGCTAAAAATCATATTAAATAATTATTATATATAAATGACAATTTCATCCTTCCCATGGGCTTGCAATTAAACTCCGGAGTATTAAAATTTGGTTAAAAAGCCAGGATGCTTAATCTTAATTGTTGATTGGGAGTCCAAGCTGTATAATCTATTTATTTAAACCTTAAAAAATGAAAACACACATTTTAATTATTAGCTTCTTGCTTAGTTTGCTAAGTTTCCATGTCAATGCCCAAAGAGGCCAGTATCAGCATGAAAATCAGAAGTATTCTTATCGGGATCATCGCCACCCAGACAGATGTCGGGAGGATTTAAGCCGAAGGGAACATCATAAGCTTCGTCACGAGCAGAGAAGAATCCATCAATCCAGACGATTTATGCTAAGAGATGGTCATTTAAGTCCTTGGGAAAAACGCGAACTAAAACACATGCGCCGGCACCATAAACGTCATGTTTGGAGGGAAGGACATGATGGAAATCGTTGGTAATCGATCTGGATTTATTGAAAGACAGGATATCGGGTTTATTCCTCATTTCATCCGGTTCAAAATTGAAATAATCGTTAAATTCAGTTAGTTTAACTAAAAATCAGCTGTCGAAAATACCTATTGTTCTATCTTTGGCAGCTGAAAGAACCGGGTAATTTGCCTGGTGTAAAACAAATTTTAAACATGAATAAATTACTTTTATTAAGCTGCTTCTTTTTGATTGGAAACGGATTCCTATCTGCGCAAACAGCCGATGATGTAATCAGCAAATATGTAGCTGCACTGGGTGGAAAAGATAAGTTGACGAGTATAAATTCCGTAGTCATGGAAGGAAAAGTGAGTGCGCAGGGAATGGAATTTCCAATGACCACCACCATCGTCAATCATAAAGGTTTCCGTTTGGATTTTTCAGTAATGGGAATGAATGCCTGGATGATTATGAGACCCGATTCAGGATGGAGTTTTATGCCTTTTCAAGGACAAACGAAACCGGAAGCCATTCCTGTTGACCAACTCAAAGAAAGTGTAGATCAATTGGATTTGTCTGGTTTGCTATTGGATTATAAAGAGAAAGGGCATACTGTTGAATATTTGGGATTGGATGATGTTGAAGGAACGGAATGTCACAAATTGAAAGTAACCTCCAAAAGTGGAAAACTGACTTATTTTTTGATTGACCCTAACAGTTATTATATCGTAAAAACGATTTCAAAACAAAAATTTGGGGGCAAAGAATTTGATGCAGAATCAAAATTCAGCAACTACAAAGAGGTTGAAGGCGGATATGTTTTTCCACATACCATCGAGTCGATGAATGGACCATTGGATTTAACCAAAGTCAGCATCAACACCCCAATTGATGAAGCAATTTTTAAACCTTAAGTGATTTTTATGAAGCAATAAATCCATTTAGTATGGGTTTATTGCTTCAACCATTAGAGCTTGCTTGAATACCTTGAAGTCTCAGGAATTTATTTTTGGTCTGGACCAATTGGATGCGATCTCCTTCCAAATTTTGGAACAAACGCAAGCCTATCAAATTATTGGCCTTCAGGGAGAAATGGGTGTCGGCAAAACCAGTTTAATGCGTTCTATTGGAAAACATCTGGGTTTTGAAAATGAAGCGGGTAGTCCCAGTTTTTCGCTGATCAACGAATATCATTGTAAACCGAATCCCTGGAAGATCCAGAAATTATATCATATGGATCTTTATCGATTGAAATCTTTGGAGGAAGCCTTAAATTTGGGGATTCAGGATTATTTTGATCAGGGTTTTCGTTGTTTTATTGAATGGCCGGAATTAATCCAACCGATTCTGGTACACGAAAATTATTTGCAACTAAACATAGAACTTCAGGAAAATCAAGATCGTAAAATTTGGATAAATTTTAAATAATGCCGGATTGATTTTATCTTGTCATTCGTAATATGGAATCATCCTTTTCTTCCAAACCCCAACGTGAATTTCTAACCCAGCCAGAAATGCTGGAATTGTATCGGGCGAAGTCATCCATAAAAATTGGAATACCCCGTGAATCGGGCTTACAGGAAAATCGGGTCGCTCTGGTTCCTATCTCGGTCAGTAATTTAGTTGCAAGAGGCCACGAGGTGATTGTAGAATCCAACTCCGGAAGCAGAGCACATTACTCGGATATTGATTATTCTGAGGCAGGTGCCATCATAAGCCATGACCGACAAACGGTTTTTAGTTGTGATATTATCGTAAAAATTGCACCGCCTACAATAGAAGAGCTTCAATGGTTTCATCCCAATCAGGTATTGATTTCTCCGCTTAATTTTCCCATTATCGATAGCGAATACATCCAAATATTACGTCAGAAAAGGGTTACCGCTCTCGCTATGGAATATCTACAGGCAGATGACGGAACCTTTCCATTGGTGCGCATCATGTCTGAAATTGCGGGGATATCGGTAGTTCAGACAGCCGCTGAACTACTCAGCCATCCTAAACAAGGTAAAGGATTGTTGTTAGGAGGTATTTCCGGCGTTCCACCGGCCAAGGTGATCATCCTCGGAGCAGGAGTCGTTGCCGAGTATGCCACGCGGGCGGCTTTGGCTTTGGGTGCTTCCGTTCGCATTTTTGATGATAACATCCATAAATTAATTCGCATCCAAAACCGGATGGGTCGTCAATTATATACCTCTTCCTTAAATCCAATTACCTTAACTCAACAGTTAATGACGGCGGATGTAGCGATTGGAGCTATTCATAGTAAAACCGGTCGGACGCCCTTATTGGTTTCAGAAGAAATGATTTTACAAATGAAACCGGGTTCTGTCATTATCGATGTCAGTATTGATCAGGGAGGCTGTTTTGAAACTAGTCAGATCACGACACACGATCAACCAACCCGGATTGTGCACGGAGTCATCCATTATGGGGTTCCCAATATTGCTTCAAAAGTAGCAAGGACCGCTTCTATAGGCATTAGTAATATTATAACCACTATTCTGCAACAAGCAGGGGATACGGGTGGGGTCGAATCCTTGATTTATTCTCATAAAGGCTTGCGGAATGGGATCTACACCTACAAAGGCTGTCTGACAAATGAATATCTCAGTCAGCGATTTGGAATCAA
>CAYMGR010000012.1:3932-9831 GCA_964389985.1 uncultured Saprospiraceae bacterium | reverse complement strand
CAAAAAATGGGTTTAATGTTTTGATGTTGCAATTCTACAATTCTACAATACAATGTAATAGCATTAGCTGCACTATGTACCTGTGTGTTTTAAAATATTGTAGAATTAATAGAATTATTACTCCGGAAAATTGCAACATTGCAACATTTGAAAATTGTAACATTTGACCATTGGAACATTAACAATATTATCTATGTTCCTATGTGTTTCAAAATAAAGTTAAATGACCAAAGTCAAATCTGGTTTAAACTTATTTAACTCTGGAAGTAATGTAATAACTCAATTTTACCAAAGCATCCTTGGCTTCATTGTGTGGCAAATTTTCTAAATGAGACAAGGCTTCATCCCGGTATTGATACATCTTTTGTTCAGCTAATTCGATGCCTTTATATTCATGAATGAAGCTAACAACTTCCTCAATTGATTTTGGATTTTCGTTGTGATTTCTAATAAGCGAAATCATCCTGTTTTTTAGTGGTACGGGAGCATTCGATAAAGCAGAGATCAAAGGCAAAGTCATTTTCTTTTCTTTAATATCCAATATTTTTGGCTTTCCGGTAAAGTCTTTACTCAAATCCATTAAATCATCTTTGATTTGAAATGCAATCCCGATTTTTTCACCATACCATCGGATAGCTTCCAAATAGTCTGAATGCTCTGTTGTACTTTTTGCTCCACAAACACAGGCAGACCGGATTAAAGAAGCTGTTTTTTGTCGAATGATCTGAAAATAAATTTCTTCGTTGATATCCAAGCGCCTGGCCTTTTCTAATTGCAACAATTCCCCTTCACTCATCTCGCTAACCGAAGCAGAAAGGATTTCCAATAAATCATAATAAGATCCTTGAAGTGCAGTTAATAATCCTCTGGATAATAAATAGTCTCCAACCAGAACTGCTATTTTATTTTTCCATAAAGCTTTGATTGAAAAAAAACCACGGCGCTGATCAGATTCATCGACCACATCATCATGAACTAAGGTTGCCGTATGCAATAATTCAACCAGGGTGGCAGCTGCAAAGGTCTTTTCATTGATGGGTCCAAACAGCCTGGCAGATAATAAACTCATCAATGGTCGCAATTGCTTGCCTTTTGTTTTTACTAAGTAATAACTGATTTGATCCAATAAAGCAACTCGGCTACTCATTGCTTTTCTGAAATGTAAGTCAAAATCTTTTAGTTCCTGAATGACAGGTCTTCTAATCTCCTCCAGAGAATAATTTGGATCCATTTACCGGTAAATATAAGCTACGACTCCATGGAAATAGGGACTTCTTATTCCTTTTTCTCCATTCCACCTTAAATCAACAAATCGGATGGGATTAAGTTTTTATAAATCACTGAATATTAGCATTTTAATTTTTAATCTTTGGGCTAAGTTAGCCAATAGATGAATCCATACAGATCTGTTTTGCCAGAGCCTTTAATTCAGAAATTAGCTTAATTTTGAAACTATAAATTAGACGGATTGCTGGAGTTATTTAAACGATACACCTTTATGGGCATCATGCTCCTGATACCCTATACCTTGTTGTTACATGCAAGTCTATGGTTTAACCGGGAACCACCGGCCATTTCAGAAAATTGCTGGGTGTTCTTAAAATTATTTCATACTGTTTTAAATGATTTTAGTTTTACATTTTTCGCATCCTTTTTGTTAATCTTGTTTCAGGCTTTTTGGATTGGACGCATGGTGAGCCACTTTAAATTGATTGGAGATGGACAATTATATTGTTCGTTATTTTTTATTTTATTTTGTGGTTTTCATTTTTCGACGATCAGTTTTGGTCCCGTCCTCCTGGCAAATTTATTTTTGACACTTGCGATTCCAGAGTTATTTGGAATTTATCTCAAGAAAAAAACCGCCCTATCATTATTTAATTTTGGGTTCTTTATTGGCATTGCAAGTATTCTGTATCCTCCATATTATATTTTTTTAATCCTGGGTTTGATTGGAATTCTGATATTAAGAGTCTATCAATTGAAAGAGTTGATGCAAATTCTGGGAGGCTTTTTGAACGTTTATTTTTTGGCACTGGTATGTTTATATTATTTTGATTTGCATACGGATTTTTGGAAGTTCCAGATAGAAGGATTCTTTAGTCCATTTATTCTATCTATGAAAGCAAATTCTTTTGGATGGATTGCTTTGTCCTTATTAGGCTTCTTTATCATTCTCTGTTTAATCCAATATCCATTCTATCAAATCAAACGATCAATTGTTGCCCAAAAGCAATTTGACCTCTTGTTTTGGGCCTTATTGGTCAGTTTATTTAGCATCCTGTTTATGAAAGTGGATCAGGTTAGCCATTTAGTGATTTTATTTACACCTCTCGCATTATTGACCGGTGTATTGTTAACCAAAGCTAAAAATCCATTAATACGAGAAACCATTCATCTGTTTTTACTTTTAAGCTCCTTATTTTTACAGTTTCAAAATTGGTAATATGAAATTTGGCGTCGTAGTTTTTCCCGGATCTAATTGTGATGATGATTTAATGTATGTCATTGGAGAAGTTTTTAAAAAGCCTATCCAAAAAATTTGGCATAAGGAGCAGACTCTACCTCAATTTAATCCCGGAGATTGTATTTTTTTACCGGGAGGTTTTTCCTATGGTGACTACCTGCGTTGCGGGGCCATTGCTAAATTTTCGCCCATTATGCCAGCTGTCATCCGGTTTGCAAATGAAGGAGGTTTAGTGATCGGGATCTGCAATGGATTTCAGATACTTTGTGAAGCAGGATTGTTGCCCGGCCAACTTTTAGTCAACCTCAATGAAAAGTTTATTTGTAAAAACGTTTACCTGAAACCGGCCACGACAGATACTCCTTTGACCAATTTTTTAGACACCAACAAGGCGTATAAGATTCCTATAGCGCATGCCGATGGACGCTATTTTGCAGATGACAAAACCCTTAGCGAACTCCAGGCAAACCATCAAATTCTGTTTCAATACTGTGATGCCCAGGGTCATATTAATGAAACCACCAATATCAATGGTTCTTGTCTCAATATTGCAGGCATTTGTAATAAGGATCGCAATGTTTGCGGGCTCATGCCCCATCCGGAACGAGCTGCTGAATCGCAATTAGGAAATGCAGATGGCAAACCTATCATCGAATCCATTTTTGAATGGGTCAGGCAATATTCGAATAGTCTGGCTTAAAAAAGACTATCGGGGGCCTGCATTTTTTAATAAATACTCTGCCTTACGTTAAATTGTGGTTAATCTAGCTGTTTCCAGCCTGTGCGCATCGCTTTAAACCAGGCAGTTTCGTTTATTTTTGTGTTGTTATTCTGAATCAAATCTATTTTATGAAAATTTACAGGCTGTTACTGTTTCTGTTCGTGCTTCCATGCTTATTGACCCAAAATACTCAGGCTCAAATTATACAACCGGTACATTGGTCTCATGAGTTTAAAAAATTGGATGCCAAGACCTATGAAATTGTGCTCAAAGCCACAATGGATAAAGGTTGGGCCATCTACAGCCAAAGCTCAGACATCAATGCAGCTCAGCCTACTGAGATTAGCTTTCAAAAGGAGCCCGGCTTTGAATTAGTAGGAAAAGTGGAAGAACGTGGAAAGAAAAAAGAAGGCCCCG
Source organism: uncultured Saprospiraceae bacterium (assembly GCA_964389985.1). GTDB lineage: Bacteria > Bacteroidota > Bacteroidia > Chitinophagales > Saprospiraceae > Vicinibacter. The sequence continues at coordinate 6,226 of CAYMGR010000012.1, read as the reverse complement.
AACCCTTATTTGATAATCTAATCGTCTCTAAATATTACGACCATGTTGAATTTGTCCAAAAAATAAGCGTAAAGGATGCTTCAAAACCAATTAAAGCATCTGCTTATTACATGAGCTGCAATAGTGAAAAATGCATCCCTCCGACAAATGAAGATTTTACCATCAGACTCAATCCTTCTGCCGTTGAAGAAAAATCAATGGGGGGCATGCCTTCAGGATCCGGTTTGATACCTAGTTCTACCTTGGGCGGCATCGATCAAAACAGTAATTTGTTGGATCCTGTCAAAGTGAAATCAGAATTGATAGATAAAGGAAATTCGGTTTATGCATTGAAATTTACAGCCAGCATACAGGACGGATGGCATATCTATAGTCATAATATCCCTCCGGATGGTCCGATCCCTTCAGATATTGTGTTGACCGACGATGCAGGATTTGAAAAAATGGGAGCCATCCAGGAATTGTCAGATCATAAAATAGAGGGGTTTGACGAAATTTTTGAAATGAAACTCATTAAATTCAAACAGGAAGCTTCTTTTATACAAGAAATTAAAGTCAACAACCCTTCCAAACCGGTTAAAGGATATTTTACCTACCAAACCTGTGATGCCAGCCGGTGCTTGCCTTACAAAAATCTTGACTTTACATTCGACCCCCTTACCAAAACCTTGAAATTTGATGCGGAGGAAGTTCCCATTGGATCGCCCTTATTAAAAGATGGAAATACCATCGATCTGAGTGTCCCAAGTTTGATCGAGACACAAAAAAATCCGGTAGGGCAGTGTGGGGAGGAACGCATTGAAGGAAAGAATCATTGGTGGACCTTTTTGTTTGGCTTTCTGGGAGGCTTGCTTGCTTTATTGACTCCTTGTGTTTTTCCAATGATCCCTTTGACCGTATCGTTTTTTACTAAGGATACCAAGCGAAAAGGTTTTCAAAATGCATTGATTTATGCGTTGTCTATCATCGTGATCTATGTGGCAATCGGTATTTTAATTACGGCTGTATTTGGTGCCACAGCGCTCAACGAATTGTCAACCAATTGGATTGCCAATACCTTGTTCTTCATCATTTTTATTGCCTTTGCTTTTTCGTTTTTTGGGTATTACGAAATTACCCTTCCCAGTTCGTGGGCTAATAAAAGCGATCGGATGGCTGACAGCGGTGGATTGATTGGCATTTTTTTTATGGCGTTTACACTTGCAATCGTCAGCTTTTCCTGTACAGGCCCGATCATAGGTTCAGCAATTGTGCAGTCGGCCACTTCCAAAATGGGACCCTTTGTTGTGATGTTGGGATTTTCAACTGCGCTGGCTATTCCCTTTGGTTTATTTGCCGCTTTTCCGGCGTTTTTAAATACCTTACCCAGATCAGGATCCTGGATGACCAATGTCAAAGTAGTCTTGGGATTTTTAGAATTGGCCCTGGCTTTTAAATTTTTGTCAGTTGCCGATATGACTCAACACTGGGGTATTCTCGGATATGAAATTTTTATGGGGGCCTGGGTGATTATTTTTGCTTTGATGGCCTTGTATCTGTTTGGGTTGATCAGATTTCCACACGATAGCGCAGTAAAAAAACTATCTCCCACCCGCTGGTTTTTTGCTTTATCTTCGCTGGCTGCAACTGTTTATCTGGCTACCGGATTCTCTTACAACAAAGACTTGCATTCTTACAATGCTTTAAAGCTGATGAGCGGATTGGCGCCCCCATCGACCTATAATTATTTTCTGCCGGCACCTGAATTGAATGCGGACATTAAAAGTAAATACCCATCGTTTACAAAATGTGCAAACAATCTGGATTGCTTTAAAAATTATCATGAAGGATTGGCATATGCAAAAGAAGTCCACAAACCGATGTTGGTAGATTTTACGGGTTATGGTTGTGTCAACTGCAGAAAAACCGAAGAACATATTTGGGTGAATGATAAAGTGCGGCAGCAGATTATGAAAGATTATGTTTTGGTGTCTTTATATGTAGATGATCGGTCACCCCTTGAAAAAGAACTCTACTCTGCTGTACGCAAAACACCGATTCGCAATATTGGTAACAAATGGGCTGATTTTCAAATTGTCAATTTCAATCAAAACAGCCAACCCTTGTATGTTTTGGTGAGTCGTAAAGAAGAAGTACTTGCTAAACCACGCGGTTACCGTGAAGGAGTTGAAAGCTATTCAGAATTTTTGAATTGCGGATTGGATGCCTTCAAAAAAACGGAAGCAATTGGTATGAAGACAGGCCATTAAGATTGTTTTATGCGTATCCAATTAAATTTTAATCACATCTTTAAG
>CAYMGR010000012.1:1241-3832 GCA_964389985.1 uncultured Saprospiraceae bacterium | reverse complement strand
GCCTGTGAATGCACTACTTTAGATTGGTCCCGATTGCCTATTCCGGCAGGCAGCCGTTCAAAAATAAAATTAAGCTACAACAGCAAAGACAAGGACGGACCTCAGATCGTCGATATCGAGGTCATTGCCAATACGGAACCTGCATCCACGTACACCAAGTTTTATTTAGAGGTGAATCAGTAAGTCGAAAGAGTCAAATATTGAGGTTCAATTCTCAAGTTTATTGTTGGTCTATTTATTATTGGTTAAGTTCAATTACTTTTTTCGTTTTATTAATTGGAGAGGTTTGATTTTTTTTTTTTGACGAGTATTACAGAAACCCTATTGAGAATCTTATAAAATCGAACTGGTAAAATTATTCCTTGATTTATCGCAGGGATACATACCCCAGTTATTTAGATTAATGAAATTTAATACAGTCTGCTAAAGTTGTAAGTTTCCTGAGCATTATGTAAATGAAGGGTTCCCTACCAGGAATGGGTTTGATTTGTAGAACAGTTTGTTTTAAAGATTGAATTTATGGCAAATGGTTTAATCCAAGAATCCTAGGCATCAAAACGATTGCATTCAATTAATTGGCAGGAGATTTGACATTGATCCGGTAAATGGGTGAAATCGTGCTTCAATCAAAAATAAATCGAGACCTGAAGGATAAATCTTAAAAATATCTTTAGCCGGTGTAATTTTTATAATATATACAATATAATTATCTAAATAATTGATAAACAAATAATTACCAATTTAATTTAAATTATATTAATTACAAATTGATATATTCTTATCAGGGTTTACCCTGAATTTTCAAAAAAAACATGAAAGAAATTAGAAAGCTATTAAGGCTTTGTGCTATTTTCGTGGCGTATTCTTCCCTTTGTTACTTTAGATCGTTCTGATCTAATGCCTCAATCACATTGTCTGGTTTTGCCTGTGAAAGGCTTTCCCAGATTTTGGTAAGCATTGAAAACTATTAAATATATTATCATGAGGCATTTAGTACAAATTAAAGCATCCCCAGTAAACTACTGCTTAATGGTGGCTATTTTATTATTAACCGCCTGTACTAAGGACGAACCTAGTGTTGTCATCAGTGAATTAAGTAAAACCAAATTAGAAAATGGCAAAATTGCCAATGACTGGATGGCACTTAGTTTGCAACTGACATCTGAAACTCCTGGCCATACCGCACCTATAGCCAGCAGAATTTATGCCTATTTAGGTTTAGCAATTTATGAAACAGTGCAATTAGGCATCGACCGTCAACCTACCCTTCAAGGTAAATTGGCCGGACTTTCTGCCAATAGCCTGCCCATTATTGCTGAAGGTGGTGAAGTCAGTTGGTCCCTGGCTGTAAATGATTGCATGTATTTTCTGTTTAATAACTTTTACAGAAATACAGCTCCTGCAGGATCAAGAAAAATTCAAGACTTGTATCAGGCAAATGACATCAGTTTATCGAATTCAGTACAACCTGATGTGGCTAGAAAATCTCGCCTTTTTGGTCAAATGATGGGAAAAGCCATTTATGAATATTCAATCACCGATGGACAGGAATATGCTTATTTAAACAACTATCCTGCTAATTATTCGGCTCCTCAGGGACAAGGATTGTGGGCTCCAACCTCAAACCAAACCAAAAAGCCTTTATTACCTTATTGGGGAGAAGTAAGATCCTTTGTAAAGGAATCAGAAGATATAGATGTATCCACCCCCCCTACTTTTTCAAAATCTACCAGTTCAGTTTTTTATGCTTATGCATTGGATGTTAGAAATCGGGTTAAAAATTTAGACGCCAATACGGTAAGCATGGTAAAATACTGGAATGACGATCAGGATAATGCCATTTCTGTTTCAGGACACATGATGGCTATTTTAATTAGCATCCTGAATAAAGAGTCTAAAGATTTGGCATTTACAGCTAAAGCTTATGTAATGCTTGGAATTGGATTACATGATGCAACGGTAGCAGCCTGGAAGGTAAAATATAAATACAACATGCTCCGACCAGAAACCTATATCCGCGAAAATATCGACGCAGATTTTGAGTCGCTTGTAAGTTCTCAGGCAACCCCTGAATTTTCAGCCAGTCCATCTGCAGTTGCTATGACCAGTTCAGAAATACTCAACGAGTTATTTGGATACAACTACGCATTTACTGATCGCACCCACGAATTCAGAAAAGATATCAACGGTGCGCCACGTTCTTATAAATCATTCCAACAAATGGCAGATGAAATAAATATGTCCAGTTTGTATGGTGGTGTTCATTATCGCTTCAGTCTGGAAGCCGGACAAAAACAAGGAACCTATATCGGTAAAACAATCAATAGTCTAACAATGTAAGTATAATAGGGCCCAAATCCTGACCTGAAATAGCTCCCCAAAAAGGAGCTATTTTTTTTTGAGACGGGTCATTCCATCAGCCCTGAAAGGGCATAATCCGTCAGCGAGGCGGCATCGCCCCTCGCGAATTTCACCAAAGACAGATTCCCATTAATTTGAACCATCCATCAGCCCTGAAAGGGCGTAATCCGTCAACATCGCCCCTCAGAATCCAATTGCAAGAAACCTAGTCGAGTGGGCATCACCCCACG
>CAYMGR010000012.1:0-1141 GCA_964389985.1 uncultured Saprospiraceae bacterium | reverse complement strand
CCTAACTCCTGACTACTAACCATTTGGTATTTAATTTATTCTGTGTTTTGTAAAAAATGCTTATTTTTATTTTCAAATAAATCATATGAGACCTATTAAATATCTTATTTCTTGGAATACATATTTTTTTAACTTATTTATCCTATCCCTATTTTTAGGTAAATGTGTTCAGACCCAGGCACAGCAAGCCTGCGATATTATCCAATGTAAAACCAATCTTAAACTAAAAGTTGAAATAGGTAAAATCTATCCTATTACAGCTCAGGATCTGTTGGACCTTGGATATTGTAATGATCACAATTATCAATTGGAGTATTTGTACCGCGGGATTACCTATCCTTTTGATGCAATTAATGATCAAACACCAGACTATTTTGAATTTCATGTCATCGATTTAACCAACACCAATAATTGCTGGGGAAGAATCAGTTTGGAAAGAGTAGATTGTATTGATGATTTTGTCCCCGGAGTAATCGGACAAACCCACCGTTATAAATGTTATCAGGACTATTCTCCGGATGCTGTCGGTTTAAGCATTCCGGATTCCGTACAAGTTTTAAAAATTGCCGATAATGAATACCTAGCATCTAATTGGGCACGCTGTGGTGCTGTTAAAATTAAAGTCAGTAAAGAAACAGGCATTCATTTTAGTTGTGATACCACATTACAAGACATTATTTTTCGCAGCTGGACCCTTACCAGTCCATCTCATCGGAATTATAGTTTTACAGATACCTTGTTCATCGATCGGGCTTCGATTGATACAAATTATCTTTTGCCAAATTATGATGGGATCGATCAGCCAATTTTTGATTGTAGAAATTCATATGCAAAAGCACCTAATGGGAATCCAGCCGGTTCTCTGACCGGAGGACTTCTGCTTTATAAAAATTGTCATACACTTTCTACTAATTTTAAAGATGACACCATTGAAATCGTCAATGATATCTGTTTCAGAAATCTAAAATTAAATCGGAATTGGATCATATTAGATTGGTGTGCTGCGGAATCATTTTCGTATAATCAAACTGTAATTGTACGGTGTTATAATGATCAGCAAACTCCAAATGTACAATGCAAATCCGGCCCCATTGATTTATTCCTGGATAGTACCAATCATTTAGTGGTCTATCCAAAAGAT
>CAYMGR010000011.1:18481-23866 GCA_964389985.1 uncultured Saprospiraceae bacterium | reverse complement strand
CTGCAAGGAGTCGAGCTGCTTCAGGAAATTGATTATTGGATGCCAGTTTCACTAATTTCTCAAGAGCCGGTTCGCAAAATTTTTGTCGAAGGCCAAAACGATAAATTGCAGCAATTTGACCATATACCAACAAGGTATCCTCCGGAGAGTAACTACTGATATTGCAAATCATTTGCAAAGTAGAATCAGAGCCGCATTTACCCAGCGCTTCCAATATCATTGAATTTGTAGTGATATAAGGCCCTGTTGAATCTACAGGAATGAAGGCTTTAATTAAATCGGCTTCTGCTTTCGGGTTTGCAATTTGGCCTAAAGCAAAAACCGCTGCTTGTTTTACCTTTTCTACTGGATCCGCTAAACGTTGAATTAAAGCTGGGATGGCGGCACTATCCCGATTTGACCAAAAGGCCATCGCTGCTACATAACGGATAGAAGCTTTTTCATGATTTAAAAATGAAATCAATGAATCTGTATTTCTCCGGTCAGCTAAATCCAAAATTTGCCGAATTTCAGGATCATTTAATTGATAGTTGGTGTTGAGATTTGTTTGATCGTCAGGAGGGAAACAGGCAACTAAACCGCACATGAACAAGAACAGTCCGAATTTAAAATTAAGTATGTGTTTCCTTCCGTTCACTCGTCAACCGATTTAGGTATTAATGAAATTGGATTGCGAAGATAAATGATGATAGCCATTGCACAGGAAGCTATTTCCAAACTCAGCCTGCTGATACCATACCAATCTGATTGCTCGATATTTCTCATTAAAGGTCTAAAGAGCGCAAGCATCACGATAGTCGTGAGAATGAGGATGACATAATACAATCCATTTTTCTTCTGTTGGAAAAATTTAGATAGTAAAATTAACAATAGGCCAAAGCCAATTGGAATGATACCGGTATGAGCATTAAAATGATTTGCAGCATAACCCCAAAAACCAATCGCAAGGAGGATGATACCATTTAATAAACAAGCTTTGTAATAGGCCATATTCTATAATAATGTATTTGGACGTATCAATAAATTAATGGGGCTCCTCTTCAAAGATTTCATCATTTGAGTTTTGGTTATTTTTTGGTTGCAGGGATTGATCGGCATTGTGTGTGTCCATCATCATTTTAAAGGTTTCACAATTTAACTCCACGCCAATATCACCTGGTGGTCTAAAAAATTCTACGTTTGGATCAAATCCTGAATTTTTATCCGCTTCTAATTTGCTGATAAATTTTAAGAAAAATGGTTTAGCCATCACGGAACCTTGTCCCAATTCCAAGGATAAAAACCGTATCCAGGGATCTTCACCTCCCACCCAGGTACCAACTACTAAATTTGGAGTGATGCCCATATACCAACCATCCACATAATCATTAGTGGTTCCGGTTTTACCTCCATTTGGAACTTTTACGCCCCAGGTTCCACCTGATTTTCTCAACAAGTCAACCATTACATAATTATAATTGGGAGACAAAGCGACACTGTTGGTCGGTGTACTTCTATAGATTACTTTTCCATTTTTATCTTCAATCCGTGTTACAAATATCGGCTTGGTATAGACTCCATTATTTGAAAAGGTTGTATAGGCCCCTGTCATTTCTGTAACCGATAAATCGGAAGAACCCAAAACGATAGAAGGAAATTTAGGAATTAAATACCCTCCATCTCTTCTGCGGAGTGAGGAATCGATGCCCATGTTATGGAGCAAGCCACGTATGGGTTCGACACTTCCCAGCAGAATGACCAGTTTTACAGTAATTGAATTCTTGGAAAGGGCCAGCGCTTTATACAAATTCAGATTAGCTCCTGTAAACGATTCTACTGCATTTCCCGGAGACCAGGCCTCTGGTAAATTAAAATTCGGATCATTGGCAGGAATGGTATATTGAATATCCTGAAATTCATTACATGGTGAAATCCCTTGCAATGCAATTGCCGTTGCATAAACGAAAGGCTTAAACGTCGATCCCACTTGTCTGCGTGAATTAACGTGGTCGTATTTAAAATATTTAAAATTGGTTCCTCCTACCCAGGCTTTAACTTCTCCAGTATGAGGATCAACGGCCATGGAGCCTATTTGTAAATGCTTGCGATGAAATTTAATGGAATCTAAGGGACTCATCACCGTATCCTTTTCATTCATTGAGACATAATCATAAACTCTCATTTTGATTGGAGTGGTCATTGCTTTGCGTACATCTGTTTCAAACAGGGACCATTGCTTTTTTAGGGAAGGCCAATTTTTATTTTTTAAGATGAGCAGAGAATAATCATATTGGGTTTCGTTGATCAATTTCTTATTGAATTCTTTTTTGAGCGATCCCGGTTCTTTCTCTTCCATAATCAGTCGTTGGATCGTCCGATCACTGATGTCTACATTGCCTATTTCGGATTCAAATTTAGCAAGGATGGCTCCAAAATGCTGTTGCCATAATTGATTGAACCGATCCGTTTCCTTAATCAATAAATTTAAAGCATCCTTGCGGATTTTCAACATCGCATCATCCGCATCATAGGTCCATGGATCTTGTTTATTCCAAATATTAAAATAGGTCTTTTGAACTTTCAGCATATGTTCGCGGGCAGCTTCTTCGGCATATTTTTGATAGACCGGATCAATGGTTGTATAAATTTTCAAACCATCTTCATAGAAATTGTATTTACTACCGTCTGCTTTGCGATATTTTTCATCTTCCAATAAATTTTTTACCCATTTTGCCAATTCGGCTCTAAAATACATGGCCATCCCTTCCAAATGAGATTCTCTTTTAAATTGGGTAACATCTAATGGCAAGGTCATCAATTTTTTTAATTGGGTCTGATTGATGTAATCACTATTTTGCAATAAGGCCAGAACGGTATTTCTACGTTCCGTTGCTAATTTTGGAAACCGCTTTGGATTATACCGGGTTGGATTTTTTAACATCCCAATAATTGTAGCAGCTTCTTCTATTCGGAGTTCCTTTTGATTTTTTCCAAAGTAGGTTTGAGCTGCTGTTTGCACTCCATTTGCGCCATATAAAAAATCAAATTTATTTAAATACATGGCGAGTATTTCTTCCTTCGTATAACTTTTTTCAAGTTTAATTGCTGTAAGCCATTCTTTAAACTTAATGCGAAGCATTAAGAATATTTTTATCATTGGATTCCGTCCTTCCAGATTGGGTCTTTCAAACAATAATTTAGCTAATTGCTGTGTGATCGTTGAGCCTCCTCCGGATTCTGATTGACTTAATAATATGGTTTTAAATCCAACCCTCATTAAAGCTAAAAAATCTACTCCGGAGTGTTTATAATATCTGGAATCTTCAGTAGAGAGCAAAGCTTGAATTAAGTGTGGGTTTAAACTATCGTAAGGAATAAACTCCCTATTTTCAATATAAAATTTACCTAAAATAGAAAGGTCATTTGCGTAGATGATTGAGGCCTGGTTGTAAGATGGATTCTCGAGTTCTTCGAAGGTGGGTAAATTGTCAAACGACACTAAAAATAAACTCAGATAAAATAAACCTAAACCAGAGAAAAAGACTTTCCAAACCAAGCCGATGGCATTGGCAAACCATGGTTTGTCATCTGGACTTTTGCCGGATAATATTTCCGTGAATTTAAACTCCTTGTAGAGTTTAATGAGTTTTGCTTTAAATTGATTCCAGAAAGACATATTAGCTAAACTACAAAAGTCTCATTTAAATTATAAAAATCCAAAGAATTGAACAGTTGTTCTTCATCAATTATTTGGTCCAATCTTGGTGTACCAATTTGTTCGACCAGACAAAATTGAATTTGACGCTTCAGTTTCTTTTTGTCAGCGTTCAAATAATGAAGAATTTCCGGATAATCCTGGGTTTTAAACTGTAAGTTTCCTGTAAAAGGTCTGAGCAGCTTCGTAAGTTGTTCTAATTGTTGTGTTTTCCATTTGAATCGTTGACTGGATAAAAAGGCCTCACAAATCATACCTGCTGCAACAGCTTCTCCATGCAGGATATCCTGACCTTTTGCCATACAAAAACTTTCCAAAGCATGACCGATGCTATGTCCAAAATTCAATATTTTGCGGAGGCCATTTTCTTCATAATCCTTTTCTACAATTTCCGTTTTTGTCCGGATTGATTTTTTAACCAAATCGCATAATAATGAATGATCTATTGGCCAATCCAAATCAACCAAATCAGACCAAAAGGATGGAGCAGCAATCAAACTATGTTTAATGATTTCTACAAAACCATTTCGGACCTGTCTTTCCGGCAGACTTATTAAAAACTGGTAGTCGATCACGATTGCTTTGGGTGCATAGAATGTTCCCAGTTGGTTTTTATAAAAATCGAAATTGACTGCAGTTTTTCCACCGATGGCTGCATCTGCCATGGCCATTAAACTGGTTGGAATGTAAACCGTATCCAAACCCCTTAAAAGAACCGAAGCACAAAATCCGCCCAAATCAGTAACCACACCTCCTCCCAAACAAAGAATCAATGCCTTTCGATCCACCTGATGTTGTAATAAGTGCTTCCAGATTTGCATGCAGGTGTCCATTGTTTTGGAGGCTTCTCCTGCATCTATAATAAAACAGCTATCCGGCTTTTGATGTAAATATTGCGTCAGGATTGGGAAGCAATATTTCTCCGTATGGTGATCCATTAAGACATGTATGGAACTATAATTTTGATTTTCCAGAAACGCTTTTAACCGATCCCAGGGTGATGTAGAAAAAATCAGACTTTTATAAGCGTTCAAATTGAATTTAGTTTGTTGGATTGTTTGCAAAATTTGTTGCTAAAAAATATTCGGATAATCGACTTAAAGCCATTTGATAGCCGGCTAAGCCCAGGCCTTCTATTCTAAACATACAATAATCTTTAATGTATGAAATCTGTCGATACGACTCTCTTTGACGAACGGCGCTGATATGTATTTCTACCATTGGAATGTTTACAGAAGCGACCGCATCCCCAATGGCTATTGAGGTGTGGGTATAAGCACCCGGATTTAAAATAAGTGCATCTGCTGTGTTTTGGTAAGACTGAATCCAATCAATATATTGACCTTCCTGATTCGTTTGATGAACGGGCAGATTAAAATCTGGAAATTCCACGCGCATTTTTTCGATAAACGATTCAAAAGATTGCTGCCCATACACAGAGGGTTCACGCACACCGATCAAATTTAAATTTGGCCCGTGAAGGATCGGTATCGTCCACATCAATTGACCATTTCTGACATAAACTTCAAGCGGATCAAGCGAATTTCTTCAAAGGTAATATCATCTTCTTTCAAAGATTTATAAGCATCTTCTGCAGAGTCAGATTCCGCCTGATTAAAATATTCATAGATATCCTCTTTTGAATATTCATCTACATTATCCTTAATATAATAATCAATATTGATTCGGGT